>JAQURM010000008.1 GCA_028715605.1 Desulfovibrionales bacterium | reverse complement strand
CCATTGGGGGTGTAACTTCTGGATGCTTCAATATATAACGCTGGTAAGAAAGTAAGTTGAAAAAGGAAAGCCTAATTGCGAAATAGAACCCATGCCAAGACAAGCCCGCCTGGGCGCATCCGGTGTTTTACATCACATTATGAAGGGGGAGGGGGATAGCGTAATCGAGAGGGGTCAGCCTGCTTCTCAGTCGACAGTCAAGCCCTTACGGGGCATCATTCTTCTTGGTATGGCAGGTGAAGCACCCCCCAACTTTATCCGGGTCACCTGTGATCATGGCGTCATAATCCCACCTGAGGCTGTCGGGATAAGGGCTCCCGTGCGCCCTGTGGCAGGTGAGACACGTAACGGTGTCTTGCCCCAGAGTTACAGTTGAGCTCGCTGCAGTCCAGCCGGTAAACGGGGTTTGCCGTGACACCGGCACCAAGGGGTCATACGTGCCTGTGCCGGAGCCTGCTGCCCCCAACGCATCAACATATTCTCCGTCATTTGGTATTATTTCATTAGAGGGGTGTCTGTGGCGATACTCCTCACCACCCCCGTGGTCACCCCAGTTCCAAAAGCTTCTATGGCAGCCGACACAGTACCCATCGATGCTGCGGCTCCCGGCAATTGAACCAACTGTTATAGGATACTTATTATAGTACTCGTTGTGGTCGCCAGGTCCAGAGGTGTATTGCCAGTCGGGGTCCTCCAGACCGTAAATGCCACGAGCATGGACGCTTGACAAAAAGCGATAAAAGCCTTGCGCTCCGTTGGCCTCCATAGTTGGCTGTTCGGCATGGTGATAGGCTGTGAGGCCAAAACTCGGGCTGGGTGGTTGGATTCCCATATGACATTTCGTACAACCTTGTCTGCCCTTTTGGCCTACACCCCACTCTGTAGTAACTGTACTGCTTAGATCGCCGTGGCAACAGGTTACCCCACAGGTAAAAAGACCCCCGGGATCCGGAGCAGGATAAAATATGTTGTTGTCCGGGTTATTCTCGAATACGTTATGCCCCCTGTTATCGTCAGCGTGTTCCACCCAGTAGAAATTGCCTCCGGCCAGGCCCTGGTGAGGTCCGCCATTGTACTGCGCTCCGTAGGCCGGGGCTTGGGTGTTGTAAATAATCGGCGCCCCTGTAACCGGATTCTTCCAGGTAGCGCCATCCGTTGCCGAGTGGCATCCTACGCAACTCGTGACAGTCAGCTTCGAATATGGCCCGTCGCCGCCCCATTCAGGAACTACGGTGCCGTTCTGGCTGTAATGCATGGTGTGGCAGTTGGAACATGGCCCGGTGACTTGAGCAAAGGAAGGGAACGGGATGGTAAGTATCAGGAAAAAGAGGAGTGCGACTGCGGCTGGAAATACCGGTGTCTCTTGAGTACGCAGGCCAGGACTAGAAAGATGGGCGAGCCCGAGATGCCGTTTTCTGGGTTCTGGATTGTCCAATTCTCACCCATCTCCATTAAGGTGATGCCGTTTCTTCAACGCAAACGTCTGGTTAGGACCCTCTGCTCTTGCCTCCCGGCGAGGTCTTTGCATCACAAGCCATCCGCCGAAACTCACATCTACCGTTTGTAATTATCGGAACTTTAACGCAAAACTTTAAAAAATGCCATCATATTCTATGCCAAGATTAGCCCGACTGGACGCACTTGGTGTTTTACATCACATTATGATCAGGGGGAGGGTGATAGCGCGTCAGCTTTCCCCTCACCTATTGCGACGCAGCCTCTTAATGGGGGCTAGGATTTCCGGATGAAAGCTGTTTAGAGACGGCTCTTATCTTTTATCTGTTTTCCCCTTCGATTACAGTAACTTTTATGTTGACTTCCAGAATTCTACGTCTTAAATATTACACATAATATGTGAACATAGGAGGCCAACTATGAAACGCAATGTGACTCTTGCTCTGGATGAAGAGCTCCTTCATAGAGCCAGGATAATATGTCAAAAAAAAAGAACAACTCTGACCCAGGTTATCCGGGATCGATTGGAATATCTGGTTCGCCAGAATGAAGAGTACCAGAGCGCTATGGAACGAATCATTGCCCGAATGAAAGAACGACCTATCAAAGTCGGAAAAAAGACCTGGACCAGAGAGAAGCTTCATGCGCGATAGCCTATTTTTCGATACCAATATTTTAGTTTATGCCTTTGACAAGACTGACCAGGAAAAATATAAAATTGCTTCCCGTTTGGTAACGGAAGCCTTCCAAAAGGGAAACGGAGTTATCAGTGTCCAGGTCTTGAAAGAATTCTTTGTCACGGTCACTCGCAAGGTCCCTGGAAAAATGAGTGTAGATGACGCGGAACAGACCATACGCGACTTTTCTGTTTGGAAAGTGGTTGACACTACCGTTCCCTTGATCTTAAAAGCGATTGAATTCCATAAACAGTTTGATTTTTCTTTTTGGGATGCCATGATTGTGGCTGCCTGCCGCCTTGCAGGTTCTTCGGCTCTTCTATCAGAGGATCTGTCCCATGGCATGTTGATTGAGAATGTCCGGATTATAAATCCATTCCATGCAGATCATCCCTGATAAATCTACCTCATACTCTCGAGGTTATCCGGGCCAGGACAATGTGCATTAACTTTCCTTACCTATTCAGAGGCGACGGCGTTCAAGAACGAAGAAAAGAAATATCGAGCCGGGCCGTTAGCCGGTTCTTTTATCCCCTTTTAATTTGAAAAGCAGGGCCTTTTTGACCTCTTCACATTGTTCTGGATGATATATTTTTTGTCCATACAAGTCCCGCACATAGAATACATCCACCACCTGGTCCACCTTGGTAGATATCTTGGCCGATCTGATATCCAGCCCCATATCAAACAGCGTCCTGGAAAGGGGGTAGAGAAGCCCGGGGTGGTCGTCTGTATAGACTTCGATAACCGTGTAGAAGTCCGAGATCTCATTGTCGATTACTACTTTGGATGAACGGCCGCGTTTTTTAGTCTGAAATGATAACGGCGTCGTTTTCTCGGCCAGTCGATAATCGAATGAGAGCCTTCCGCTCAAGGCCTTTTCCAGGTCATCTGTAACCTTTTCCCATTTTATTTCGTCGGCGGGTTCTTCGATAAGTTCTCTAAGTTGAAAGATATCTACCGCTATTCCATCGCCCCAGGTAAAAATATGCGTTCCAAGGACATCGAGGTCGTTTAAGGCCAACACCCCTGAGATCTGCGCAAAGAGTCCGGGCTTATCTTCGGCCAGGACAGTCAGCTCCCGGAAACTATTTTTTGCTTCTATAAACAGGGCAAATTTCTTATTGCTAAGCCCTTGAGCTAATTGAAGATGCCTTATGATCTTGTGTGGTGTTACAGTAAGGAGATAATCTCCCGGCATGTTCTCTATATGCTTCGACACGGCAGGATTCTTTAGCTCCGGCGTTAAACCGTCTTTGACCCGGGACAGGACTTTTCGTATCCTTGCTGTGGTCTGTGGAGTGGCTAATTCGCCTCGTTGCAGGATGTGTTTGATTTTGAGGTAAAGTTCGTCCACCAGAGCAGCTTTCCAGGCTGTCCAGGCCCGGGGCCCGGTCGCTTTGGAATCGGCTATGGTCAAAAGATAAAGCATGTTCAACCTTTTTATATCCTGAATCTTTTGGGCGCATTCAATAATAATCTTTTCATCTTCCAAATCCCGGCGCGTGGCCACATCAACGAGAAGAAGGTGATGGCGGACGAGAAAAACCATATCACGGATGACTTCCTCCTCCAGACCCATTCTCTTGGCGATCTTCGGGATCAAATCCGCTCCTTTTTCGGCATGGTTATGGCCTATACCCTTGCCGATATCGTGCAGCAGCGCGGTTAGAAAGAGGTACTCAGGCCTGTCTATCTCGGCAAAGGGGTATTTGTCTTCTTCCCGCATGAGGCTTAATTCCAGGAAGGTCAACAGGGAGTGTTTATCCACCGTATAAATGTGATAGGCATCGTGTTGAACCTGACAGCGAATATTCTCAAATTCAGGTATATAGAGGGCCAGGAGGCCGGTTTGGAGCATAACCTCCAGTTGTTTGAAGGCGGACGAACCCAGCTTCATAAGGTTGAGCATAGACCGGCTGGTCCGGCGGGAAGAACGGAATGAATCGTTGACCAGGCATAGGTTATCTCTTATGAACTGTCCGGTCCGCGGGTGGATTTCTGCTTTGTATCTCGCTGCGTATTCAAAGATTTTCAGCAACAGATAGGGTTTTTTGATTAAGGCCTCGGGCCTGTCTATCCTTATTTCTCCCTTGTAAATAGATACGCCTTTTTCCAGGATACGATCGGGTAAGGCCACGGTTTTGGCATGAGGCTTGATCTTTAAGGCATGCATGATACGGTCAAAAAACAAAGAGGAAATATATTCGATATTCGAGGCATGCATGTAGAATTCCCTCATAAGTCCTTCTACCTCGAGAAAATCTGCCCTTGCGGCAAATCCGAGTGTACCGGCCATGTCTTCCTGATATTCAAAGCAAAGTTGATCGTTTTTTCTGCCGGTGAGGATATGAAGCCGGTTTCTTATCCGCCACAGGAAATCAAGAGACTGCTCCAGGGAGGTCCGGTCATTCGGAGAGAGAAGGGCGGCATTTACCATTTCCTCGAGGGTGGACAGATTAAAGAGGGCCTTGGCCGTCCACAGGATGCTATGGTAATCTCTCAGGCCGCCCTTTCCCTCCTTGATATTCGGCTCCAGGAGGAAGGCCGCCTCGCCGTATCTCTGATATCGTTTCTGATTTTCTATCAGGATATTTTCTAAGAATTTTTTTCTTTGTCCTTCGATAATCCTTTCATGGAATCTCTTTTTGAATTCTCCGAAAAGCCCTCTGTTCCCGGCCAGGCACCGTGCGTCCAGAAAAGAAGTCTGGGTGTGAAAGTTTTTTCCCGCGATGTCGATGCAGTCCGTTACGGTCCTGACGCTGTGGCCTATCTCCAGGCCGGCATCCCAGAGGGGATAAAATATCTCTTCGGATACGAATTCTGCCACAGGGTCTGATCCTCCGGCGCAGAGAATCATTAAATCGATATCAGAGTAGAGCGCCAGTTCATTTCTTCCATAGCCGCCGACAGGGACAAGGGTTATGGAACGAAGGCTTCCCGGATGGCTTTTTTGCCATTTTCTCTCTGCCTGATAGAATACAGAGACCAGGAAGACATCCGTTATTACCGATAGCTCACGAACCGCTTCTCTGCCCGGGGGCTGTGGGTCTCGCGAATTCCTTATGGCTTCACGCTGGTCTTTAAGATGCCGGATATGCTCCTTAAGTGACTTCTCCATTGGCCTCAGACCGCATCTTTGCCCTTTTCTCCTGTCCTGATCCGAATCACCTCATCTATGGAATAGACAAATATCTTGCCGTCACCGATCTTTCCCGTATGGGCGCTCTTTATAATAGTTTCCACCACCCGCTCGACCATCACATCATCAATGACCACCTCAATCTTGATCTTGGGCACAAAGTCCACCACGTATTCAGCCCCGCGATAGACTTCCTTATGGCCCTTTTGACGTCCAAAACCCTTTACTTCGGTAATGGTCATGCCCTTTATCCCGATTAGGCTGAGGGCATCCTTTACCTCGTCAATCTTAAACGGCTTAATAATCGCTTCTATCTTTTTCACGGCCTCCTCCTGAGCGCTTGGTCTTTATAAGTTGTACGCTGTTTCGTTATGCTGGGTGAGGTCAAGCCCGCTCACTTCGTCCTCAGGGCTGACCCGCAGGCCCATTATCCAATCCAGCGCCTTCAATATGATAAGGGACATGATAAAGGCATAGCCGATCGTGATAATAACCGAGAGGGCCTGGATACCCAGTTGGCCTGGATTGCCGAAGAAAAGGCCATTTGCGCCGGCCGCATTGATGGCCTTGTCCGCAAAAAGCCCGGTAGCCAGGGCCCCCCAGGTGCCGCCCACACCGTGGATGCCTACTACGTCCAGGCTGTCATCATAGCCTAATTTCATTTTTATGACGATGGCAAAGTAGCAGAGAACCCCAGCTACCATTCCGATAATAAGGGCCGCCGGCAGGCCGACAAAACCGCAGGCCGGGGTGATGCCCACCAGGCCGGCCACGGCCCCGCTCGCCGTTCCCAGGGTAGTAGGCTTACCGCGGTATATCCATTCTACGATTGTCCAGGTCAAGGCCGCTGATGCTGCTGCCGCGTGTGTGGTAACAAAGGCATTGACGGCCAGCGGTCCGCAGCTAAGGGCGCTCCCGGCATTGAAACCAAACCATCCGAACCACAATAGGGCGGCCCCCAATATGGTCATGGGCAGGTTATGGGGATGCATGGGTTCCGTGCCATAGCCTTTTCTTTTCCCAATGAGCAAGGCCGCGGCCAGGGCAGAAGCGCCGGAACTGATGTGAACGACCGTTCCGCCTGCAAAGTCCAGGGCCCCGAGGTTGCGTATCCACCCCCCTACTCCCCAGACCCAGTGGCAGATGGGGTTATAGACCAGGGTCACCCATAATATGGTGAAAAGCAAAAATGCACTGAACTTCATACGTTCCGCAAATGCGCCGGTAATCAGGGCCGGGGTTATTACTGCGAACATCCCCTGAAAGATCATGAAGGCAAGATGCGGTAGCGTTTCAGAATAACCGGCAAAAGATGACAACCCCACGTCGTTCAACCCGAACCAATCCAGGCCTCCAATCACACCTCCCATGTCCGGGCCGAAGGCCATGCTATACCCCCAGAGCACCCATTCTACGCTGATCAGCGCAAGTATTACGAAACTCTGCATAATAGTCCCCAGGACATTCTTGCCCCGGACCATGCCCCCGTAGAATAGCGCCAGCCCCGGGGTCATAAACATGACCATGGCTGCCGAAAGCAAAACAAACATAGTATCTACAGAGTTAACCATAACCGCTACTTTCCCCTTTCAATGTTTTTGATTGAGGATAAAAGCACCATCCATGCCATCCTAAAAAAAGCAGCAGAAACAGACAATTAAGTTTTTGTCGGGTGGCTATTCATAAAATATTTTTTACAGTTTTGTGATAACGGCAGCGCACTTTTTACAAAATTGTAATGAATGCCTGTCGGTGCATTCGGGATAGATTGCCCTTGCCTTTTTCCGGCGGGCTTGCCTTGTGGGCGGCAGGGGAGGGCGGTTGGGCGCAGAGATATGTCTTGAGATTTAACCTACCTTGAACTGTTTTGGGTCCAGTCCATACTTGTGAATCTTGTAATTCAGAATACGCAGGCTCGTATCCAGGTATTGAGCCGCCCGGGACTGATTGCCCCTGGTCTCCTTCAATGCCTCTATAATCATCTCTTTCTCAGTGTTATCCACCGCTTCGGCCAGGGAGAGGCGACTATGGGTCCTGGAGCTGCCCGGCGTCTGCAACGTCGGAGGAAGATGGTAGCTCTTTATAACCTCTTCATCACAGACCAGGATGGCCCTTTCCATGCAGTTTTGAAGCTCCCGAACGTTGCCCGGCCAGTGGTATTGCATGAGCATATCAATGGCCGGTGTGGAAATACGGCGGATATTTTTATTGTTTTCGCGGCAGAACCTTTCTAAAAAATGTTCGGCCAGGAGCAGAATATCAGTTCTCCGTTCCCTTAATGGCGGCATATGGATGGGAAAGACATTGAGGCGGTAGTAGAGGTCTTCCCTGAACGTTCCTTTGCTGAGCGCCTCTTCAAGATCCTTATTGGTCGCGGCAATTATCCGAACGTCACAGTGAATCGTTTGCGTACCGCCCAGACGCTCGAATTCATGCTCCTGGATGACGCGCAGCAACTTGATCTGAATGTTCTGGCTGAGTTCGCCCACTTCATCCAGGAATATAGAGCCTCCTTCAGCCAATTCGAAGCGTCCCTTTTTTTGATGGATGGCCCCGGTAAAAGCGCCTTTCTCATGGCCAAACAGTTCGCTTTCAATGAGGGTTTCCGGCAAGGCCGAGCAATTGACCTTGATAAATGGTTTATGGGCCCGGCGACTGTTATAGTGGAGGGCATGGGCCACCAGTTCTTTGCCGGTGCCGCTCTCTCCCCGGATGAGCACCGTAGCGTTGCTTCCGGCCACCCTGGAGATCATCTCATAGACCTCCTTCATCCGGCTGCTGTTTCCCACGATATGGGAAATACTGTACTTGTCGGTCAGCCGGTGCCTCAACTCCAGATTTTCGTTGATCAGGAGTTCCTTTTCTTTCTCCATCGTCTGTATCTTGATTACCGTCTGGGCAATCAGGGAGGAAATGATGGTCAGAAGTCTCAGGTCTTCATCTAACGAGACGTCTGTCTGGAAGAGCCTGTCCACACTCAAGGCCCCTACCGTTTTCTGGGCGGCCTTTATCGGCACACAAATAAAGGAGATATCCTGTTTGGCCAGATCCCCCCGGGAGCGGGTTCGATTAAGAAATAAGGGTTCTTCACTGATTCTGGGGACAACCATAGGCTCTCCGGATTCCACTACTTTGCCGGTGACCCCTTCACCTAGTTTGTATCTGCCGCGCCTGCGGGCCTCGGCAGTCAATCCATGCGCCACTTCAATCTGGAGTTCGGCGGTCATGGGATTGAGAATGGTGATTGTACCCCTGGTCATACCCAGTTTTTTTGCCAGTATGTCGAGGGTGCTATGCAGAGAGGCCCTCAGGTCCAGAGAGGCGCCCAGGGCTTTGGCGATCTCGTAGAGGCAGGTAAGCTCCCCTATCTCACGACTCTTTTCTTTTCGGTGGACCATGACTCGCGCCGGACTTGTTAAGTATTCAGCCTTCTGCCGTCAGCAGCGCGTTTATATCCGCGCCTCTTATCCTGCCGGGAGCCGACCGCTTAGTATGCATACATATTCCCATAAGGTCGGTGTGAGAAAGGGACTACCTTCCTGAATGGCACAGATAATACCTTTCGAAGATCGATATCCAGGTCGTCGCAGTATTCTTTAAGATACATTTTAAGGGTTTTTTGGTCCTCGCCGTCTAACTCTTTGGGAATTAGCCCAAATCCCAGTTGATGAGGATCGACCTCGCCCCGGACGTATATAACCCCGCCGTGCATGCCGGTGCCCATAAAGATACCCGCTATGGGTTTGGCGGCATCCTGACTGAACATGCCCAGTAGGATGATTACTCCTCCCGCCATGTATTCACCAAGAAAATCTCCGGCCTTGCCGCCGATAACGATCACCGGGATCTTGTCCTGGTAGGCCTTCATGTGGATACCGACGCGGTAGCCGGCGTCGCCTTTGATATGAATCCTTCCGCCCCTCATCCCGTAGCCTACGACATCTCCGGCCATGCCTTCGACAACGATCTTGCCGACGTCCATGGTGTTGCCCACCCCGTCCTGGGCATTGCCGTGAACTACGACGTGTGGTCCCTTCATGAAGGCCCCCAGGTCCTGTCCCGGAACGCCATAGACCTCCATGCTGATTTTTTTGCTTATGCCATCCGCGATGTAACGCTGGCCGTTGACATTTCTCAGGATAAAATTTTCCTCTCCATTCCCTACGGCCTTTCTTATCATATCGTTTAAGTCTTTATAGTAAATTCCTTGCGCGTTAATTTCCATAGGGTTCTCTGCCTTGTCTCTCATAAAAATTATCTTGCTCCGGCACAGGCCGGGCTTATCCCGGGCTGTTTTTTCGTCGTGGAAACGCCCTTGTTCATAGTTACAATAACCGGCTCTCCGGCCTTGGGCGCCCAGACCTTTTCCGGATCAGGGCAGATAGCGCGGATAGCCGATTCTTCGCTGGCCATATAAACCGTGTCCCCTTTGACGGCAGCGACCAGAGGGCGCAGCTTTACCCGATCATTAAGGCCCACCAGACCCCCGTTGTATGCAAAGAGGATGGCAAAGGGGCCGTTTAACAGGCCGCTGCCATAGACCATACGAATAGCCGTAAAGAGCCTCTTTGATTCTTTGTCCATTCGGTCGATTTCCTGCCAGAATGGCGGGGCAAAGACCTTACAGGCCAGTTCTACAGGCAACCCATGCCTTCGGATGATGAGATCAAGGAGATAGGCCACTACTTCTGTATCCGTAAGCAGGGTGCAGTGGTACCCGAACATCTCCAGATAACGCTTGTTGATGCCGTAGGAAGAAATCTCGCCGTTATGCACGATTGACCAGTCCAGGATGGTAAAGGGGTGGGCGCCGCCCCACCAGCCCGGCGTATTGGTCGGAAACCGGTTGTGGGCCGTCCAGATATAACCGGCATACTCGTCCAGGCGGTAAAAGTCCGCGATATCTTCCGGGAAGCCCACGCCTTTAAAGGCCCCCATATTTTTGCCGCTTGAAAAGATATAGGCGCCTTTAATGTCCCGGTTAACATTCATCACCACGCGGACTATATAGTCATCGTCACTCAAGCCGGGCCAGCGACATATCCTGTCCCCTTCCTTCACCGGTTCAACAAAATAACGACGCAGGATAGGCGGGTCGGTAATGTATTTGTTGGGCCGGGTCGGGATCTTTTCCTGATGCACGACAGATACGGTCTGGTTTAAGAAACCTTCAGCCGCATGGAGGGCATCAAGATTATCCGCCATAATGTGCAGGGCGTAGTGATCCTTAAAATCAGGATAGATACCATAGGCTGCAAACCCTCCGCCCAGGCCATTTCCTCTGTCGTGTTGACAGGCTATAGAGCAGATAATGCCTTCACCCGTGATCCTTTCCCCGTTCTTATTGATGATTCCGGAAAGTCCGCATCCGGAAATATCCTTTTGATACTGCCAACTCTTCATGATCACGCGGCTCCGTATAGTTCTTGATTACTTAACCGCTCCGCCCGTATTTCCCCGGGCAGAGAACCAAGGCTAAGGGTATCTTTCATTAATTCCTCTTTAAAACTGTTGACCTTCACCCTGTTTCTGATGAGGCCGGTCAGTATCCCCGCCCTTTCTACTTCGCCAATCAGCATGGCGCCGACCAGTATCCCATCCCTGAGGACCAGCTTCCGATAGACATTCTTTTCAGGGATAAGTTTGGTTATGACCTCATAGCCGGCACCGGCTGGATTGGCCATACCCATGGACATGGTGGGAATACCATAAAACTCAATGGAATTCATGGGAAGCCCGCCCTTATAGGCCACTCTGGCCCCGGCCATATTCCGGCCGGCGTACTGTCCCTGGGTATAGGCATTGGGCCAGATCGGCACTACACGCCTTTCACCGGAGAGAAGATCGAGGGCCTCGGCCACGTCTCCGGCTGCGTAAATACCGGCGACAGATGTCTCCAGATAGTCGTTGACCACTATGCCGCGATTTGTCTCTATGCCGGTTCCCTTGACGATATCCTTGTCGGGGATAACCCCGATGGCTATTACTACAGCCTCGCAACTCCGCCTTTGACCGTCGTTCAGTTTAATGCCTTTTACCCGATCATTTTTGCGTACGATCTCTTTAACTGAATTTTCGGTAATGACCTCTATACCCGCCTCGGCCAAACGTTTGCCGATGATATTCCCGGCTGTCTGGTCAAAGGCGGTGCTCAATATGCGGTCGGCCAGTTCGACCACAGCGACCTTAAGACCCCGATCATTGAGGCTTTCTGCGGCCTTAAGACCGATAAGACCCCCGCCGATAACCACGATTTGTTTTATTTTACCGACCAATGCGTCCAGTTTCCCGGCGTCATCGAGGGTGGTGAAGGTATAGACATCGGGTCCGTCTTTACCCTGGATGGGCGGGATAAAAGGCTTGCCGCCCGTGGCGATGAGGAGTTTGTCGTAGGGGACTTTGTCTCCATCTTCCAATAGCGCCCGGCGCGCCGCGACATCGATTTTTGTGGCAGTACGTCCCAGCAAGAGGGTTACCTTATTATCGCGGTAGAATGCCTCCGGACGGTAGGCCAGGTCTGCCACATGTATCTTTCCCCGCAAAAGGTTGGCAATAAGGGGGCGACCGTATGTGGCGTAGGGCTCAGCGGCAATGATAGTAACCGGATTTTGCCGGTCTGTATGCCGTATTCCTTCTACCGCCCCTATGGCCGCTACACCATTTCCAATAATGACATATTTCATAAGCCTATCTCTCCTCGTAAAACAGGGCCTCATTGGGGCAGGCGGAGACACAGGCCGGCAGATCGCGGTCCGGGCAGAGGTCGCATTTTATCACCTTCCCCTGGTTTGTGTCCCTTTTGATAACTCCATACGGGCAGGCCATGACGCATGACCAGCAGCCCACGCACTTTTCCGGTATATTTCTGACCCTTCCGGTCTTTGCATCCTTGACCATAGCCCCGGAAATACAGACCTGGACACAAGGCGGCTCGTCACAGTGACGGCAGTGGACAGAAAACGAGACCGGGCCGCATTCTTCCACGACATTGCGCGCAGGCCTTTTCTCTTCCTGCTTAAAGGCCCTTATGATGTCTTTGGATAGAGAATGTTCAACGATACAGGCGAGTTCACAGAGCCGGCAACCGATACACACGTCTTCCCTTGCATAGACCTTTTTCATCTTCGCACACACCTATGCCCCAGCATGTTTAATGCCGAGGATATTTAATTCCATTTCATTCAGCCCTACACCGCGAAGCTTCTCACGGTTGCCCCGCAGGCTCTCGATGGCATTGAGACCCATGCCTCCCAGCATCTCCTGGATTTCATGTCCCCAGGCCCGGATCAGGTTGGCCAATCTCCGGTGGGCAATATCCGGATTGATCCGCTTGGCAAGATATGGATCATTCGTAGCGATACCCCAGGGGCATTTACCGGTATAGCAACGCTGGCAGACAGTACAGCCGACGGCGATCAAGGCTGCCGTCCCGATATATACCGCGTCTGCGCCGAGGGCGATGGCCTTTACTACATCGGCGCTGCAGCGGATGCCACCTGCCGCCAGCAGGGAGACGCGGTTTCGTATCCCTTCCTGCCTTAGTCTTTCGTCAACAGAGGCCAAGGCCAGTTCAATGGGGATGCCTACATTGTCACGGATCATGGTGGGGGCGGCTCCGGTGCCTCCACGGAATCCATCTATGGCGATGACATCTGCTCCGGCCCTGGCTATACCGCTGGCGATGGCTGCGGAGTTATGAACCGCGGCAATCTTTACAAAGACCGGTTTTTCATAATCGGTGGCCTCTTTAAGGGCGTAAATGAGTTGCCGCAGGTCTTCGATGGAGTAGATATCATGGTGAGGCGCGGGTGAGATGGCGTCGCTCCCCTCCGGGATCATCCTGGTGATGGAAATTTCTTTTCCTATTTTTTCGCCGGGTAAATGGCCGCCGATACCGGGTTTTGCCCCCTGGCCGATTTTGATTTCAATAGCCACACCGGCATTAAGGTACTTGCTGTCCACGCCGAAACGACCGGAAGCGCACTGAACAATGGTATTTTTACCGTATTTATACAGGCTTTGATGCAGGCCGCCCTCGCCGGTATTGTAAAGAATTCCTAATTCTTCCGCAGCACGGGCCAGACCGACGTGAACATTCAGATTGATAGATCCATAGGACATGGCCGAGAACAGGATGGGGTAGTTAACCTGCAACTGCGGCGAAAACTGCGTTGTGAGTTTAGGACTGCCTTTTTTCATTTCTATTTCGACAGCATCCGGTTTAGAGCCGAGCCATGTCCTGAGTTCCATCGGTTCCCGGAGGGGGTCAATGGAGGGGTTGGTCACCTGACTGGCATCCAGGACCATACGATCCCAATAGACGGGGTAGGGATAAGGGTTGCCCATACCGGTCAAAAGGACGCCGCCGGTATCCGCCTGCTTATAAATATTTTTGATAAACTGCGGGGCCCAGAGTGCGTTTTCTCTGAATTCGGACGGGTTTCTCCTGATAGTCAGGGCCCCGGTGGGGCAGAGGGCCTCACAACGGTGGCAGCCGACGCATTTGGTCTCATCTTCGGTAACCCGTTCATCTTTTTCATTGTAGATATGCGCGCCGTAAGAGCACTGACGGACGCAGACCTGGCACTGGATGCACTTTTCCGGATCACGCTCGATGATGAAGTCGTGGTAATTTTTAGTTATTGGCTGGTGTAACACTTTTATGTGCTCCTTAGAGACCGGCTATATAGGATATGCGCATTTTTGTGCATACATTAATGCCGTCAAGATTTCTTCCCGGGGAAATAAAAAAACGTCCGCTGGATACGCGTATAAATAATAAGTCCAGTGGACGCCTTTGTCTACCTCTGAAGTACCACTCCGTACCCCAGATATAGATACAATTACCGCAATATACAATTTTGTCAACAAGTTTGTTATCTAATTCACATTTACTCCCATTGCCCGTTCCGACCTTTTTTCATCTCGATGTGTTCAATCTTTCCCCGGGAGTTAATGAATATGTTCATTATCCAGCTTACGGTACTTATAATCAAGGCGCCCCAGACCGCCGGCCAAAAGCCCTGGACCTCAAAGCCCTTAAGGATGGAGGCCGCGATTTTGAGCATAAGGCCGTTTATGATAAAAGTCAGAAGCCCTAAGGTAAGGACGTTTAGAGGGAGGGTTAAGATCAGTACAACCGGACGAATAAAGGTGTTCAGTATCCCAAGGATCAAGGCACCGGCCAGGGCCGGTAGAAATCCGGTGATCTCTATCCCTTCTACCACACGGGCAGCGAGGAAGAGGGCGCCGGCGTTTATGATCCAACGGATGAGAATACCTTTCATTTTGCTACCTGGAGTACATCCGGTCTGCGACCGACCATAGGCCGGAAGCCCCGGGATTTACCTCTTGACGGGGGAAGTATTCAGACAGACAGATTCTATCCACTTTTCTATCTGGTCCTGATAGGCCTCTTTTTTCGTCTCTTGTCCACAATCCTTGCAGACTACCCGGGCATTGTATCACTTTCCCTGGATAGTGGCCTCTCCACCGCAGAAGATGCAAGTCAATTTTTCCATCTACGATGCCTCCTGTTTCTCCATGGACGTGATCATGTCGGCAATGGTCATCTTGATACGTTCGCCAAAGCCGATTTCCTGGCGTAGTTCCTGTTCCAGCCTGGCCAGATCTCTATAAAATCGGCTGCGGTCAAGCTCACGGCGGGCGGGCTTCTCTATGGTATGCCCCGGCGTATCTACGACCGGCGGGACCAGTTTAGGACAGCCTTCACCCCGAACCAGCGCCAGGTCCGGCCTGCGATATGAGTGTGGGACTCCGTGCAGCCGGCATATCATCGGACGGAAGGCGTACAGGCCGCAGAGACCTCTATCATTGAGCGGGCACATCAGGTCAATCTTTTTCCCTTCAGCCTCCAGCCGGTCGCGGTCCTTTACAAATTCACGGGCAAGACGCCGCACTTCATGTTGTCTTTCCGGGCTGAGGGCCTGGAAGCCCTTCGCAAGGTAGAGATACTCCGCCACCGTATAATGGAAAAAGTAACTCGTGCAACAATTGCCGTCACAACCCGCACAGGAGCAGCCATAGTAAGCTGTTATCTCATCGTAAGCCTTGTCCATGGCCTGGTAGATAGTCTTCAGGCGCTCCATGAAACGGCCAAGCCCCGAGGTAAATTCTGTTATTGCCGGTATTGCCGGTTGTGCAGATGACATTGATAAACCTTGTGCCAGTTTACAAAATGAACGATAAAGTAAAACACCCACATTTGAATTAATATAACATATTTTTTATCAATAAAAAATCACATATGAAACACATATGTCGCATAGCGACATAAAGGACAATGAAAATAATTTATTACGACACAGTCGCAAAAGGGGGAGAATTACGCCCCCCCTTTGCAACAAAAAGGGTCTCCGGTGAGAGAGACCCTTTTTGTTGTAGATATTTTGCTGGATGCCTTGCCTATTTTTCCATCCTTACCACCAGCACCGAGCAGGGGGCGTGATTAACCACCCGCGAGGCCACGCCACCCATGATAAAACGGGCCGTGGCCCCTAATCCTCGGCTGCCTACGGCAATAAGGTCAAACTTGCCCTTTTTGGCCGCCGATATGATAGCATCGGCTACCGAGGTTGATGCCATCATGAGGGTCTTTGGAATTAATCCCGTTGCACCAAGCACTTTTTCGGCCTGTTCCAGGACATTTTCTCCATAAGCCGTGGTTTTCTGTTCCAGAGATTCCCGTTCACGGGCCGTATATTCGATATCTATATCGGCAATAGAGGGCGTTACGGTCATAAGGGTCACCTGAGCGCCCGTGGCCCTGGCCAGCTCGGAGACCATCTTGACCGCCTCCATGGCATATTTGGAACCGTCGATCGGCACTAATATCTTCATGTTTACCTCCTGTCTTAGGTTTTTTATTCCTTCTTGGCCTTGGATTTGGTCATGGTCAGGCCTATTCCATTAAACAATTCATAGATGGAATAACCAAACCACAGGGTATAGATGACATAGAAGCCCAGAAATCCCACCAGCAGGCCGATATGGTCCTTGACCTTCTCCGGCTTTATACCGTAAAAATTGTAGCCGGGTTCTATGACCTTGGTCAAAACATCGCCGAGAAAGATCGAGCCTTCAAAGCGCTCCTGTTTTTCCAGCTCCTTGATTAGGGACTTTAAGGCCGAATGCCAGATATACATGACCTCCTTCTCATCGTAACCGTATTTGGCGGCCACCTCCGCCCCCCGGTCATTAAACATAAGGTCTGCGTCGTTCTCCGCGACCAGCAGCGTCTTGCCAAAGTCTCCGCCGCTTAGAGTGACCTTATCTTCTGCTACCACGGCATTCGAGCCGTTTTTACTAAAAAGTATGGCCGCTTTTTCGGCCTCGGCCGCATTCTTGAGCTTTATGGTCATCTCCAGCGGTCTGCCGACGAATTTCTGTGTACTCTCCATGTACTTCGGGATAAAGTAAGTCGATCCCTTGGCCAGGGAGTTGAACATGTCATCCGCATAGATAATGGTAGTCTTTCCCTTAAAACAGGGTACAAACATGATAACGTAAAATACTATGGCAAAAGAGACTAACAAGAGCAGCCCCAGGTTGAATGCCTTTGTGTTTTTTACCAACATGGTTTATCCCTCCCCTCTCAGTTCTTTAAGGTTTCCGAAGAATTTGCCAAAGACAAACACGCCGAAGGTCGTCACCACTATAAAGAACAGGATGATGCCGATGGTGTCGAACATACTGGCGGTCGATTTGGCTATATCGATCCATCCTAATTCGTTGAATTTCTTCGGAAGGGCAAAGAGCCGGTTGAAGAAACCGGCCAACACGGCCATGGCATAAAAGGCCCGGATATAGATGCCGCGCACCACCTTGGTCGTCAACGCCCCGACCTGGATGCCGATAAGGGAGCCGAGGAGCATCCCCATGGCCAGGGTGTAGAAGACAAAGCCATAGATGGCATATTGCGAGATAGAGGCAAAGCCGGCGGTCATGATGATCTGAAGAATATCAGTACCCACCGTGGTAAATGAAGACACACCGAGCATGTAGACAAATATCGGAAAGGTCAGAAAGCCGCCGCCGACACCCATGATGGCCGCCACCAAACCGACAAAGGACCCCATAATGGCGACTATCCAAAAAGATAGTTTTCTTCCGCCCGGGACTACATCCTCGTCAAAGGCGATCATGGGCGGGATCTTTATGGATTGCATCCTTACAGGCAGACCGGTCAACTCGCCAACCGGGCCACCGCCGTGGGCCCCACCCTCGTCGCCTTTCTTGCTGGCTTTCACAAAGTCCAGCATGGCATAGATACCCAGGAAGCCTAACAGCACGGCATAGATAATACTGATGAAGGTATCACTGATAAGGGGGTTCATGTTATAGAGGGCCCGGTTGATAACTCCGCCGCCCAGGACGCCAAAGATAGAGCCAAAGACAAAGGCCACGGCCAGCCCGGTGGAGACGTTGCCGAGTTTCTTGTGTACGGCCGTCCCCATGATGGCCTTGGCAAAGATGTGGAAGAGGTCCGTACCCACCGCCGTGATACCCTTGATACCGGCGCTCATCAGGGCCGGGGCGATAACAAAGCCGCCTCCTGCGCCGATGCAACCCGTAATCAGTCCGGCGATGAGGCCGATGGCTATCGAGGACAGAAAAATAGTAGTCGTATAGGTGGCCGGGGCATAGGCCTTCTTGCCGCCCAGGATGTGCGGAAGGTCTGCCGCCGAGGTCACCATTACGGCCAGGATCGGCAGCGAGAGAGCAATTAATATCAGTAACTTTTTCCTGTTTTTCAGGATGGACATAGATGCTTCATAGTCCCATCTGGCGTGCGCGGCGGATGCCATAACTAACGCCTGATAAATTGTTTTGAATAGTTTCATTCAGAAAACCTCCTTGCTTCGAGAGATTGAGAATCATCATAAAAATAACAGAACTTCTTTGGTATGGTTATGCCCTCCATATTTAGAGAAATCTTATTCTGACCATAAGTCCCTACCTCCTTTTAAATAATAGTGAAATTTTACGTGCTAACCTGCCCTGCCGGTGGTTCTGCCCTTCTTGGCGTGGGAGAGAGGAGGCATTTCCCTACCTCCTTGCGGAGGTCCCTAGCCATGACCGGCTTGATAATATACCCGGAGGCCCCGCAATTGACCCCCTTCTTCATGGCTTCCAGCTCCTCCAGATATCCCATGATCAAGATCGTTGTTGCCGGAGATATCTCCCGTATCGTTCTCAGGAGTGCAAAGTTATTGTAGAGAACCATCTGGACATCAAGCAGCATGATGGCAAAGGATACCTCCCGGATTTGACGAACCAAATCCTCATTGTCGTCACTTGTGTAACATGAGACAGAACTGTCTCCCTCCAGTATCCTTGTAAAGAGTTCCAGAATCTCCGTCTGTCTGTCGGCGATAAGTATCCGTGGGATCAAAGTGAGATCATCTCCCCTGACAAAATTTGGTAATCAGCTCATTAATCTCCTGGATTATCCTGCTCACATCCACCAGGCCCACTACGGTATCGTCCTCTAATACGGGTAATTCCCGGCGGTTGGTTTTGAGAAACAGGTGGATAACCTTAATCAATCTGTCCTCAGGTTCAAGCCGGGGGACTTCCTTATCTGCCACATCTTCTACTTTAAGCCCGGCCAGTTTCTGGCATGACTCCAGCAAAATACCGTTCCACGTTACCACACCCCGCTGGTTTGAACTTTTCATAAAAGACGGGCGTACGCTTTCAAGAACACATTCCAGGGTAAGCAGCCCCCAGAAAGATTGATTCTGGTCAAAAACAACAACGGCCCCGGGCACAACACGCTTCCCGCGGGCGCTACAAAGCATTTTAATCGCTTCCGGGAGAGTCTGAGATTTAGCAGTAGTCAAAAAATCTTCCGACATAATCTCCCGCATACGTTTTTCAACCATCTGGTAGTCCCTTTCCCATCTGCCCGCTTCCATATTCAACACCTGTGCCATCATGACAAAACCAAGATACATTTTTCTTATCTTGTTGTTATAGCGTGATAATAAACAATCGGTAGTATCCTTACCGAGGTGGAGTTAAGGATTTAAGTGAAACATTCAGGTGACAGTTGATATAAAAAATGGACGGGGTACCCAAAAAAGGAAGGAGATAGTCTCGGATAGTTATTATTCTTGCGCGGCCTTAAAACCGGCCGAATGGATGCCGTAGTCTCTCATAAGGCGGTGCAGGTACTGCCGTTTTAATCCGGATTCCATGGCAGCCCGGGATACGTTGCCCGAATGCCGGGCCAGGACGTAGGAAATATAGCGGCGATTAAATTCTTCGATCGATCTTTCCCGGGCATCCTTGTATGGAAGGGTAAGAACCGCGTCTGTGGTTTCTTGCAGCCCTGAGACGGAATCGGCGGAAAACAGATTTTCCGTGTCGAGCCGGTTGCCTGAACAGAGTATCACAGCCCTTTCGATCACATTTTCCAGTTGTCTGATATTGCCGGGCCAGTCATCTGACTTTAAAGCGGCAAGCGCCCCCGGAGAGAAGCCCTTGATGTCCTTGTTATTGAGGCTGCTGTATTTAGCCAGGAAATAGTGGGCGAGGATAGGGATGTCTTCCTTGCGGTCGCGTAGCGCAGGCAGGTGAATATGGATGACATTAAGACGGTAATAGAGGTCTTCCCGGAAGGTTCTCTCCTTGATCATTTTTAGAAGGTTCCGGTGGGTGGCCGATATGATGCGGACGTTGGCCTTAGTGATCTTGCTATCACCGACCTTTTTGAATTCTCCTTCCTGGATAACACGAAGGAGTTTGACCTGGATAAGCAGACTTAAGTCACCAATTTCGTCCAGGAATAGTGTACCGTTTTCGGCTTCTTCGATCAGGCCCTTGTGTTCCCTTATCGCACCGGTAAAGGACCCCTTCAGATGTCCAAAAAGCTCACTTTCAATCAAAGACTCAGGGAGGGCGGAGCAGCTTACAGGGACAATTTTATAATTACTACGGAGGCTCTGGGCATGGATGGCTCTCGCCACTAATTCTTTCCCACAACCACTTTCCCCGGTAATCAAGACTGTCGCGGATGTCTTGGCAACCTGGTTGATTTTTTCATAAATCTGCTTCATAATCGGACTCGATCCAATGATCGTCCCATATTGCATAGTTTCTTCGAGTTTCTGCTTTAGGCGCTCGTTTTCAGTACGTAGTCGGTGCCATTCGAGGGCCTTGTCAATGGTGACGAGAATCTTCTCCTTGCGGAAAGGTTTGGTGATATAGTCAAAGGCACCTTTGCGCATGGCGTCAATTGCAGTCTCGATCGTACCGAAAGCGGTCATGATAATGACCGCTGTGCTTTCATCTAATTGTTTGACTTGTTCGAGGGTACTAATGCCATCCATCCCCGGCATCTTAAGGTCTGAAATGACTAGTGCACACGGGTTCTCCTTCAGTAAGTCCATAACGGCCAGCGGATTAGAGCAGGTCAAGACTTCATAGGCGGTGTTTTTCTCTACAATCCTTCGGAGAAGTTCCAGCATATCGGACTCATCATCCACGATCAATATCCGTTCTGACATCTTGTGCTCCTTCTGAATATAGGCAACTTTATGGTAAAGTTAGTCCCCGATGGCTTGCTTGTTTTGCTTTCACAGGAAATAGTCCCGCCGTACTTTTGTATAATTCCATAGCTTACAGAAAGGCCCAATCCCGTCCCTTCGCCTTCCGGTTTAGTGGTGAAAAAGGGATCAAATATCTTATCCAGGCAGTTTTCGTCTATGCCATCCCCGGTGTCCGAAATACGGATAAAGACGTAAGAAGACCCGTCCATCCCGGTCGAGATGCCAAGCGCCCCCCCGTTCTTCATAGCCTCAACAGCATTGGTGATCAGACTCAGAAAAACCTGTTGAAGCTGTTTGGTGTCTCCACAGATCAGGGGAAGAGAAGGGGCGAGGTCTCTCTCCACAGTAATGCCGTGGATGAGCAGGGTATGGTCTATTATACCCAGGATCATCTCCAGGGCATGGTTGACATCTGCCGACACCTCGTCTCCTTCCGCAATGCGTGCGAAGCCGAGAAGATTTTCCACCACCTTCTTACAGTACAGCCCGTGACGTTCAATAGTCCGAAGGTCCCGATGAATTAGACTCTCCGGATCTGTCTTTTCGAGCAAGAGATCACAAAAGCCCAAGATAATCGACAGGGGGTTATTTATCTGGTGAGCCACTCCCGCGGCCAGCGTGCCCAGCGAGGCGAGTTTTTCGGTGGTTATCAGTTGTTTTTCAAAATTACGGGTCTCGGTGATGTCTCTGGCAATGCCCAGGACGCCGCATACATCTCCTTTTTCATCTCTGATGGGTACCAGGTTGGCGCTGAACAAGAAGGCGCCGTCTCCTTTCCGGATAGTAAATTCCGTTTTGACACTCTTTGTGCCGGCGTATATCTGGTCGATTAACCTGATCTGTTCCTGGGCATCCACCTCCGGCATGAATGATAAAAGGGAGTGGCCGATAATCTGTTCGACGTCCATGGAAAGGAATCGGGCCATCCATGGATTGATAAAGGTATAGCGGCCCTTGCGATCCAGAATATAGATCAGGTCTTCTGTCCCATCAATTAAGGCACGACAGATTTCTTCAAAGTGGGCGACTCTTTTTCGTTTGCAGTGTTTCATAACTCCAGCACCAATATCTCCTTGACTAATAAAGAAATTTAAGTAATTAATAATTTGCTTAAGTCTGTCACCTTTTACCACACATCGCCTTGGTTTTCAAATTGAACTGCATAGATAATCGCAAGTTAAGCCTATGACGACTACCCAAAAAACCACCTCCCCCTATAGAGGGAAGAGTATAGCCATTGCTGTCTATGCGGCCATGGTTTTATTACTCGGCGGGGCGCTTTTTTTGAGCATCTTTTTGGAGAAGCAGACGCGAAAGATCGCGGTGGAGCAATTCAATCAACAGCAACTCCTCCTTGCCCGGTACGCAGCGCGGCAACTACAGAATAACCTTGAACTTATTTGCGACGAGCTGCGGGTGTTAAACTATTCCCCTTCCCTCCAGTATCTTGACCCCGTGGCATGGGCGAGACGGATAGAGATAACCATGTCTGTTCTGAAGCAAAGCGGTGTCCTCTTGATCTCCCGCATCGATCAGGATGGAAAGAAGGAGTATTCCGTCGATAACCATGGGAAACACTTCATTTTGGATGTTAGTCACAGGGCAGGTCTAAGAGATACGCTTGAGCTTGCTTCGGCAACAGACAATAAGGACAAGGTCTTCGTCAGCGATGCCTTTCGGGACGAGGAGCGCTATCCGGGAAGGTTGCTTCTCACCATGGGCATACCCACCTATCAGGAGTCGATCGATGAAGCGCATCCGGTGCCCACGGGGAATTTCGTCGGGATAACAGAGGTTACCCTGGATATTACGACCTTCGTAAAAAGGATTGTAATGGATATCCGTTCAGGAGAGACCGGCTATGCATGGGTGATCGATGACCGCGGGGTCTTCTTATATCATCCACTGGCAGAGTTCATGGGTGCAAACGCATTTGAGGTACGCCCGAAAAAAGCGCCTAAAATATCCTTTGTCCGCATCCATCGCATTCAAAAGGAAAGGATGCTCGCGGGCCGGGAGGGAACCAGTTGGTATATTTCCGGCTGGCATCGGGAGACCAAAGGTCCTATAGAAAAGCTGATCGCCTACACACCGGTAATTGTCGGTCATCCCGGGTCGCGGCCTTCCTGGTCGGTGGCTGTTGTCGCCCCGATAAGTGAAGTAGAAGAGGTCATTAAGAAGGATCTGACGCGGCTACATGTTATGCATGGAGTGATTGTCCTATCCATCATTATGGTAGGGCTGACCGCTTTTATGTACGAGCGGCGCTGGGAAAAGAAGCTTTCCGAGGAAGTAGAGGAAAAAACACGGAGCCTGAGAAGATCTGAAGAACGTTATCGATCGTTAGTAGAGAATGCTGAGGACATGATCTATTCCCTGGACAGGGATGGAAATATCATTTCCATCAACCGTTATGCCATAAACCTTCTTTCTGGTAATCTGTCCGGTGTCCCGCCCGGGTCCATTGAAGGGCGGAATTTTCTCAAAATGTGCGTTTGCGATAAATTAAACCTGGCGACCATCCATAGGATATTTGACGCTGGGGAACCCCAGGACCTCGAACATCGGGCTGAGATCGGCGGGAAAGAATACTGGTTTAGCACCCACTTAATCCCTATAAAGGACACAACTGGGGTGGTAAGGGCCCTGCTTGGCATCTCGCGCGATGTTACCGAACAAAACAAGATGGCCGGTCAGATGGCCAACACCGAGAAGCTCGCATCACTGGGGCTACTGGCTGCCGGAGTGGCTCATGAAATAAACAATCCGATCGCTATTATCATGGGGTTCTCCGAAGTCCTGTTGGAAAAATGTCCTCCCGGAGACGAGCGGCATGATATGTTAAAAAGGATAATCCACCAGGCACAGGTATGCGAAAGGATCGTATCGCAGCTTTTGAGTTTTAGCCGCGCCTCCGAGTATGCCGAGGATCTTACGGATATTAACCAGGAGCTGGGAAATATCATTAAGGTAGTTGGGAACACACTTCTGATGAAAAAAATCAAGGTTAACTTGGACCTGGTTCCTGATCTGCCTAAAGTCAAGGCGGATCCCACACAGGTTCAGCAGGTCTTCCTCAACCTGATAAACAATGCCATAGGGGCTATGCCGGGTGGGGGAGATCTGGCTGTTTCTACTGCCTTTGATACGGATAATAATTTGGTCCGGATATGTTTTTCTGATACCGGCTGTGGTATCCCGCCGGAGTCCAGGACAAAGATATTTGATCCATTTTTTACTACCAAAAGGACTGGGGAAGGGACTGGTCTGGGACTCACGGTTTCCTACAATATAGTCAACGGGTACGGAGGAACGATTAACTTCATAACAAAGACTGCGGAGGAGGCAGGTGACAAGAAAGGGACGACCTTTATCGTGTCTTTGCCTGCTTTCTTGTGCTCCTTTGATAGATAGGAGAACTCAATAGTTGGAGGAAAAGACATCATGGCCGAGAAAATTCTGATTGTGGATGATGAACCTGATATGCTTAAACTGCTTGAGGTCATTATCACTGACAAAACCGATTATAACGTAACAACCACAAGTAATCCTCTGGAGGTTCCCGGATTAATTGCCGGGGGGGATTTCGACTTGGTAATCACAGACCTGCGCATGCCTGAAAAGGATGGGATGGAGATCATCGAAGAGGCTCAAAAGAGCGGGCTGGAGATACCGTTTGTCGTTATCACCGCTTATGGAACCATTGAATCGGCAGTTGAGGCGATGAAAAATGGCGCCTTTGACTATATAACCAAGCCCTTCCGCAAGGAGCATATCCTGCTCACAATAGAAAGGGTTATGAGGTATCGCCGGTTACAAAAAGAGAACATCAGATTAAGGAAAGAGGCAAATCAACCGTCCGGTACGCCTTCTTAAAGTTAACGTCTGCGCCGACACTGGATATGGCTGTTCAGCAGATCAAAACCGATCTTCCCCGTTTTAACTTTAATCCTTACCCGATTAGCCGGTCTATCCCTGAAACCGGCTAATCGGAAAACCGCCCAAGGCGAAGCAGTTAGCCATTGGGTGTGCTTTAAACTCCATTACCGTCCCGGCTGTGCCTGGATATAAGGGGTATCTGTCCGCCTCTTTCTAGGAACGTCCATAGGTTGATCTGGTTCATTCATGATCTCCCTTGCCGTATCGAATTCTCCGACCTCAGCAAAAGTAATCGCCACCATCCACTGCTCAAATCTTCTAATTAATCCTTTCATGGCATCCTCCTCTGTTAGTTGATATTTTTGACAGGGTTTATCTCCCGCCGGGTTCGCAATGCTCAAATAACCAGCCTTTGTTTATATTAATAACAAGATTCGTGCCAGATTTGTCCGGTTATGGACATAAGTATAACTAACTGTAATAATTCGATTTATGTTAATAAGAAACCCTGCGCGGGAAACTTACGGCAGGTTTTTTGAAAATACCAGGTGACAGGTGAAACTAAAAGGAGACAAGTTATAGAATACAGGGGGCAGGAGGGGGAAGACGGAAGTAAGGAGTCAGAAGAATGACAAATGCCAAAGCTCAAAGTCCAAATGGAATCCAACTAACTAAATAGAGGCTGTATTGGCATCTTTTTCCAGTGACAAAGGACTACTGACTACTGACATTCACTATAATCGTCCGGCGACCGGCAACTGAACCTACTCCAGGACTATGTCTACAATTTCTGTAAGGTTGTCAACAAAGACAATCCTAATCCCATCTTTTGCGTCAGCCGGTAGCGTATCCACGTCTACTTTGTTCTTTTGGGGCAGAATGACCACTTTTACCCCGGCCCTCCGCGCAGCCAGTATCTTCTCTTTGATGGCCCCCACGGGTAAGACCCGTCCGGTCAGGGTCAACTCTCCGGTCATGGCCACGTCACGCCTGGCCGGTCTTTCAGTGAGTGCGGAGATCAGGGCCAGGGCTATAGTGATCCCGGCCGACGGCCCTTCCTTAGGTGCAGCGGCCGATGGAACATGGATATGGATGTCCTGGAAGTCAAAGAAATTCTCTGCGATATTAAAAATACAGGCATTGGACCGTATATAACTGAGAGCCGCCTGGGCGGACTCCTGCATAATTTCGCCAAGCGAGCCGGTCATAATAAGCTTCTTACGACCTTTCATCTTGGTAGCTTCGACAAAGATGATATCGCCACCGGCCTCCGTCCAGACCAGTCCGGTCGTTACGCCAACGCGGTTCTTGGCCTCTGTGGCCTCGAACAGGTACTTGCGCGGCCCAAGGTACTTCTCAATGGAATCCGGGAATATAGTTCGCCGAGACATATTATGTCCTGGCCCTGCAATAATCGCCCGCGCCATCTTTCGGCAAATAGAGCCAATTTGTCTCTCTAAGTCACGTACCCCTGCTTCCCTTGTATATTCACGAATAATTTTATATAGAGCCGCATCTGTAAACTCCGGCGGATAGGCCGTTAGGCCGGTTTCCCTGATCTGACGCGGGATAATATATCGCGTGGCAATATTTTTTTTCTCCTCTTCCGTGTAACCGGAAAGTTTCACTATCTCCAGGCGGTCACGAAGCGCCCCGGGGATACCATCAGCGGTGTTGGCCGTGGTGATGAACATGACTTTTGAAAGATCGAAAGGGACATCCAGATAATAATCTGTAAACTTATCATTCTGCTCGGGATCGAGTACTTCAAGGAGAGCAGATGCCGGATCGCCCCTGAAATCCTGACCTATCTTGTCTATTTCATCCAGCATAAGCACGGGGTTTTTATACCCGGCGCGGCGAATTTCGTGGATAATTCGGCCGGGCATTGCTCCGGCATAGGTGCGGCGGTGGCCTCTGATTTCAGCCTCATCCTTCATGCCGGCCAAGGAAATCCGGACAAATTTGCGTCCCAGGGCATGTGCCACCGACCTGCCGAGGGAAGTCTTTCCGGTTCCCGGCGGTCCCATAAAACAAAGAATGGGGCTTTTTGTATCCTGGACGCACATCTTTCTTTGCAGGGCGTTCTTAACGGTTTCTTGTAATTCCGACGTGTTAAAGGGTTTGGACAGGTAATGAAAGGCGCTTTTTTTTATGGCCTCTACAGCAGAGTCGAGAATAGCATACCGGGACATCATAATGAATTCGGTTTCCGGCCAGGTAGCCTTGGCCTTTTCCAGAAACGCCAGGCCGTCGAGACCTTTCAACTTTAAGTCAGCCAATATTAAATCAAACTCAGAAGACTCGATTAACCGGAGGGCCCCCGTTCCATCGGTAGCAGTAACCACAGTGTAGCCTTCCTTTTCGAGCATATCCTGCAAATTTCTACGGACGTTCTCGTCTTCGTCGGCCACCATGATGCGGTATTTAATCTTAGATCGCAATGACCGGACGGCGAGGTACTCAAGAATCCTGGCTTTTATATCTTCAAGTCCATAGTGATCCTGGTGAAGTATTGTTTCGGCACGGGCAAGGTCTAAATTGTCTTCAGTTGTCTTATCCCACGGCAGGGAGATCAGATACTCCAGGTAGTTCAGTATGATGCCATATTCGGCGGTCATCTGTCCCATTTTGGACAGTTTTTTCAACTCATGGAGGGCAACTTCCTGCACCTCGGCAGGCATGTGCGCCTTATCGATGGCCAGGCGCAGATCCTCTATTTCTGCCTCATGCGGCATCTGCTCAGATTTTTTAGAACCAAAAAATTTCATGATACACTTTTTAAATAGGGATCGGTATATAACCCTTATTACTAAAGCCGGCTATTCCAACCCGCAGTAATCGCCTGCGCTCAAGCTACGGATATCAGCGTGCTTCCATATTAACCGGTTTAATCGGCAAGGCAATAGTAATCTTGGTCCACTTTCCTTCTTCGCTCTGAACAGAGATTTCACCCTCATGGTCTTCCATGATCTTGCGAGAAACAGCGAGTCCCAGCCCGGTTCCCTTTTTCTTGGTCGTAAAAAACGGATCAAATATCTTCTTAGCCACCTCATGGGGCATACCCATACCGCTATCCAGGACTGCAACCTTAACCTGCCCGCCTTCACGCCCGGACGAGACAACCAGTTTACCACCCTCCGGCATAGCCTCAATGGCATTCTTGATGAGGTTAATCAATACCTGCTTGACCTGCTGAGGATCAAAGAGTACGTCCGGCAGGCGGTCATCCAAGGCTTTTTCATACTCAATGCCCTTATCAATCATTTTGTTCTCCATAAGGGCTAACGTGTCTTCAATGACTCCATTGATGTTTTTCAGTTCCTTTTGCGGCCTGGCCGGACGCGTAAAGTCTCTGACCTCCGCCAACATCAACTCCAGACGTCTGGTCTCGGCCTGTATTATCCCTAATTTTTCCCGGTTGGCATCATCGTCTGAAAGGGATTTCTCTACCTGGCCGGCGAATCCACCAATAAGCATCAAAGGATTTTTTATCTCGTGCGAAAGGTAAGCAGCCGCCTCTCCTATGGCCGCAAAACGCTCCGAACGGACAAGCCTCTCCTGCATCTCAATGAGTTTTTGCATACTCTCTTTGACCTTATCCCTCTCCTGCCGCACCTCCGCCTCAGAAAGCCTCAAGTCAGCAGTCTTGGCGTCAACCTCCGCAGCCAGAATCCGTGACCAGCGCAGGGAAAGATAAATGGCCACACCCAGGCAGGAAAATACTATCAATTGAAAGATGCCTGCAATCAGCCATTGTCTTATGATGGCCGACTCTATGATTCCATAGACCTCGGTCACGGGGGCGGTCACCCCCACCGACCATAGATTGCCCCGATCCTCTTTGGATAGGAAAACAGGGCTATAGGCAAATAATTTTTTCATCTCACCGGTTACCCCGCGGTGCCATCCGGAGATATACCAATCCGTTCCTTCCTTGCCTTTGAGCAGATACTCTCGCACGATCCTGTTTATCCTCGCATAGGAGATATCCGGGTTCTTCTTTTGTCTGACGGTAAAGGAATCCTCGCCAACAAAGGTCTGCTCGTAGTGCGCCAGAAAAATCCCCCGGTCATCAACTACCCATCCGTAGCCTGTCGCACCCGAACGGACGCCCCGGGTATAGCGCTGCGCGATCCCTATAGGATCAACGACAATAAAAGTCAGGCCCTCAAACCTCCAGGCCGGAACGCCCTTTTGCCCGGCGGCACGTTTCCAGGTGGGCGTGGCCATTAGCATCAGCCATCTGTCCTTAAAAATACCTTTTTCCGCCCGAAAGGTCCGGCCGATTATTATGCTGTCTCTGTATTCCGGCCGACTGCCCCATCGCCGGTAATCGTCATAATAGATTCCTAATCCCTCCGCGCCGGTAAATCCCTGCTCGGTAAAAACCACAGGGAACTTTTCGTCCCGGCCGAAATGCACAATCGCCAGGACATCCCAGCCCCTGAGCAGCGGAAAGAACGAGGTGATATCTTCCTCTATTGTCTCTATGTTCCTCCCACCCCGCTGCCAGAACTGATTGACGCGCCGTAAGATGGTATCGAGAAAATTAAAGTGGTTATTGATGTCATGGGCTATCTTGCGTGCCAGGAGTAGCTGTTGCCGATTGAATTGATCCGTTACGGTCTTTTCAATCTCCTGATTGGCGCTATAGCCCAGATAACCGATGATGCCGGAAACAAGAATGAAAACGCCTACGGCAATAATGAGAAACTTCTTAGCTCTGATAACCGGCCCCTTATCTAGTGTTATAGCTGTCATCTTATGCATATCCTGCGAATTTATCAAGCTTAATCCCGGTGGTGGATATGCCATGGTACCCCTGCTGCAGAAACAACCGGTGCAGAATCACCATTGGCTGACCAACAAGGAGTCCATTGACGCAATTGCCATCGGACAGGTGACACCCCGCAAGTGACAGATATCTCGATGCCGGGCCGGGTATCCCTGGCTCCCGCGCAGCAAAGGAATTAGGGCTGAAAAGGCAGTATCTCCATCGTCTGATGCGGGGAACAAACGTCGATTCCAAGACATTTTAAATAACCCCTCAGAAAGTAACCACCGGTAACGCAGATAATTTATTTAATAACAAGGGTTAGATAGGGTTTATCTGGAAACCCCATCCGGAGGACAAGTGGGACATCTGTCCTACTTAATGATTCTTAATGTTATTCTCTTCGGGCTCTGTTGTTAAAAATAATATAGGCATATTTATTGCAAAAACAATTGTGAGTCGAGATTCATTTTGGCCGGTGGAAGCCTAACTTTTACCGGCTTGGCAGAAAGCTAACTAAAAGAAGGGGGGGATGACTGGAGTATAGGCTTAGTTCCGAAGTAACTTTTGAAAACTTAATTTTATGAAAAGGGAGGCGATAGATGAGGAGGGTATTTTTTATTTTTATAGTATTGGTGGTCTTTCTGGCCTGGCACGTGCCGGCCATGGCTGAGACCAACCAGAATTTGTTGGAGGAAATGAAGGCCATAAAGAAACAGTTGGATGAGATGAAGGGCCTTCAGGAGAGATTAAGGGCTTTGGAAAAGAAGCTGGAAGAGGCAGAGAAGGTAACCACCCAGATACAAAAAGAAGAGGCCCAGCTAAAAGAGGATAAGAAGACCCGGGCTATCTCCTACTGGAGGGACGGCTTTAATATCGAGACCCCGGACAAGCAGTTCAGGCTGCAACTGGGGGGCGTCCTCCACTTCGACTACCGGCAGTTTGAGTCCGGCCGCAGCGCCAGCGGTTTTGATATACGCCGCGCCCGTTACGACATGCGTGGTTACCACTACCGGGGCGATCTGGAGCACATCTTCCGCCTCCAGATCGAGATGGCCGATAGCCCTTACCTCCGGAATGCCTACTGGATGTTTAAGCCCAGTCCGGATCTCAGCTTCCAGATCGGGCAGTTCAAGATACCTTCCGGCGGGGCCGACTGGCTGACCGAAGAGGCCCACGTAAACTTTGTGGAGTATGCCACCGGTACGCCCGTCAGCCCGTTCTTTGATCGGGGCATCCGGGTCCAGAAAAACTTCCTGGGCAATAAGATCCAGGCCACTCTGGCCGCCTTCACCGGCACCGGTGTGGACGTAGATGTAAACCAGGGCGACTATGACAACAACAAGGACTATGTGGCGCGACTTCTCCTTATACCCTTCAAGGATTCAGGACATTCCTACCTGAAGGGGTTGCATCTGGCCGGAAGCTATCAAGACGGCATCCAGTCCATCAAGACGGTAAGGGGTGAGGCCACCAACCGGACGGAAAACTACGAGTCCCGGTGGTTTCGGTGGTTAACAACAATATCACCAACGTCAACAACCTCACAATACTATGAGCTTGATAAGCGTATACGCTACGGCGGCGAACTCCACTGGCTTTGCGGGCCGACCGCGTTCAGCTACGAGTTTAACCGCGTGCAGTGGGAAGACCTTACAGCTTATTCGTCTGCTGGCGGAGTCTTAAGGAGATTCCCGGACCGCTACCACTCCGACGTCCACCAGGTATGGATAAGCCACTTCCTGACCGGAGAGGAGAAGCAGATTGAGGACGTCTTCTTCTCCTGGAGACAGCCCAAGCCGAAGAAGAACTTCAGTCTGAAGGAAGGGACCTGGGGTGCCTGGGAGCTTCTGGCCAGGTATGCCTTCCACACCACTTCTAACGAGCTATTTACTGGCTCAAACGCCATGCTGCAAGGAAGCAGCCAGGGTTACTCCATAACCGGCGGCCTCCGCTGGATATGGAACCCCAAGTGCCGGCTCATGCTCGATATCAACCACTGCAAGAGCACCGAGGGTTCGATGTACACAGATGAACCGGTAGCCGGACAGACGAAGACTACGCGGGCCATGGACAAGGAAACGGCCGCTATGTTCCGCATCATCCTGACCCCGTAAACTGTCCCGTCTAGGAACACGAAAAAGCCGCCCGCCTCAGGCGGGCGGCTTTTTTTATTGAACATGCATGGCGAGCGGCCAAAGGGAGCATGGCAATCTCTATGATTGAAATACGTTGTGAAATTGCGACACAACGTATCGTGCCACCACTCCTAGAACAGAAAAGCCCCCAGGATGCCGGAACTGATGATAATGAAGGTCGGATCGATCTTGGTAAAAGTGATAAGACCGAAACTCACGGCCGCAACAGCGCCCAAGGGTACGCTCGTAAGGGAACTCTTTCCCAGAAAGATGAGTACAGCCGCCAGGAGCCCCACTATCGCTGGCTTGATCCCTGCGAACGAGCCCTTGACGATCCATGACTCTTTGTACTGGAGGTAGTGTCTCGTTACCAGAGTGACAATGATGATGCTCGGCAGGTAGCTGGCCACCATGGCTATGATCGCCCCAAGCAGGCCCCCGACCTTAAAACCCATGAAGGCGTTCATGACCGTAAGCGGCCCCGGTGTAACCTGGCCAATGGCGATGGCGTCGATGAATTCCTTGTTCGTCAGCCAATGGTGATTCTCTACCAGCTCTTTTTGAAGCAACGGCACCATGGCATATCCACCGCCGATAGTCAGGCCGTTTATCACAAACAAGATAGCAGCAAGCTTCAGTATTTCCATTTTAGCGCCTCCAATTGAGAATCAGGCCAAGAACACCAGCCGCCAGAATAATGCCGATGGGGTTAAGCTTAAAAATGGCCAACGCGCCAAAGGCGCCAACTGCCAACGCCACGCTCTTATAGCCGGTGACCAGCTTCTTTGCCATCTTATAGATGATAGACCCCAGGAGTCCGACCACCGCTGCAGCCACGCCTTTCATTACCGACTGGAGCAAGGGATTGTCTTTTGCCTGGAGGTAGAAGGCCGCCAGTATAATGGCCAATACCGTGCCGGTAAAGGCCTGTCCCAGGGTAGCTACCAGTACCCCGGGAAGCCTGTGCAGCTTGTAACCGATACAGATACCCGTGTTGACGATGGGGGGGCCAGGGGTCATCGAGCCGAGAGCAAAGCTTTCTATGAACTCATCATGGGTAATCCACTTCCGCCGTTCGACCAATTCGCGCTCGAAAAACGCAATCATGGAATAGACGCCGCCGAAGGAAAAGGTGCCTATTTTGAAGAAGGCCAGGAAGATATTTCTGAGGGATGTCATGTTCGTGCTCCTTTAAGGAATTGAGTCGGGTTTCCTGTCACTGAATGGCTCTATGCGAACATATCTGGTTTCATACCTCTCAATAGAAGATGGCTCTTATCGCCGTCCCGGCACATCGTGGATGCCCAGGCCGCCGCCCCGGAACTGCTCAATGATCACCCCATGAAACCGGCTCTGTTGCTCCAAGGTAAGAATTTCATTTTCCTCGATAATATGCTCGATGACCTCCTGCTCTAGTTTGAGCTGGAGGCCTGATATCTCTTCCACTGCAGCCCTGATTTCTTCGTGATCTAATGGAGTGGAGAAAAGCAAATCGGCCAGATGCATCCTGCGGCGGCGCAGCTCCTGCCGGATTCCAGCTACGCGTGGCAGAAAACCCTCGCGTATCTTTTCAACCTTGTGTCTTTGATCCGCGGTGAGGTTTATCAGGTCGAGATAGCCGCGTATCTCCCGCCTACACCATTTTTTGACCCCGTATATGGTGCCGCAGGCGGCGGCCGCCCCGAAAATTATCCCAACAAGAAATCCTTCTACCGAAATCATACTCAGGCCCTCCTCGAACCAAAGAGAAATGCCCCGAAGGAGTCCGGAGGAAAATCCGAGAATTCATCCAGGGTTCCGCTCCAGATAAAACCTCTGCCCAACCTATCCTTGATATGCCCCCAGGATGTGCGCCGCTCTTCCTCCTTCAACTTCTCCAGCACCTGCTCAGTAAATTCAAGCCCTGGCTCAAGCCCCTGGGCCTCACCTAACAGGTTCCAGAGGGCACGCTCTCCCCGGCAATCGGCGCAGACCTCCAGGTGTGCAACAAGTTCTTTGTCTTTCCTGCGTGCCTCAATCATTGTTCTTGCCTTTTTGCATTCCATCATCTTCTCCTGTACATTACTATTGCAGGTCAGCCAGAGCCGACCTCAATCTTGCCTTCGCCCTGGTCAGCAGACTTTCAATTGCCTCGGAGGTCGTCTCCATCACCTCGGCTGCCTCCTCCTGGGAAAGCCCCTGAAAGCGGCACAGGATAAGGGCCAATCTCTGTCTTTCCGGGAGCCTCTCTATAGCCTGCCTGACGCGGGTCTCCCTTTCCGCCTGGATCGCCTTCTCCTGTGGAGATTCGGGTTCCGCCTTCTGTTCCGCTAACTTCTCCAGTACCCGCAGGGCCTTAAGCTCGTTCAAACAAACGTTTTTGGCAATGCGGTAGAGCCAAACCTTAAAGAGTGATCGCGACTCATATAGCGGCGCCGATTTGTACACCCGCAGGAAAACCTCCTGAGTCAGGTCCTCAGCCAGCAACCGATCGTTGGTGTAGCGATAGAAAAGGTTGAGTAGACCGCGTTGGTGACGAGAAACCATCGTGGCAACGGCGTTATAATCCCTTCGCGCTATCAGCGCCATCAACTCCTCATCCGACTTGTCGCTGTATTCGAGAGCCTTACCCATCTCCGCTGCAGCTTACACCCTTATCCGTTTCTGCTCAAGCGCCTGGTAGAGTATGATTCCCGCCAGGAATGCGGCACCCATATTCCACGTGGTCGTAGCGCTTTTTACCAAGGGTCCAACGCTTAGTCCAGGGTATGTCAACACTGGAGTCGTCTCCATTATAGACTACCTCTATAGACTACCTCCTTTTTCACTCAGTTTATATGTATAAACAACTTGTGGACAGAAATCCTTCGACTGTGTGAAAATTTTTATGCGGCCTGGTTTTGGAAAGAGAAATATATTTGGAATGGTTTTTGGGACTTCTTGGGATGTATTGCGGCGCGAGGCTGCAAAAATTTGTGCCGCCTATGGCAGGTCGCATACCGGCCAGACATGAAAATGTCCCACCTCCTTCCGGCCTACCCCTACCGCCCCTTTATGCAAATAAAGCGCCCAAGCCCAGTCCGGCTCGAATACACTGGTCGTGGATGACCAGTACACCTCCTGTACCTCTCCAAAAGGATGACCGGAAGGAAGGGCCGGGCTGTGCGCCGAACAATCCACAAGCGATTCCAGTTCGTTTATATTCGGCAGACGCCATTGGCTGCTCCCGCCCAGGCCAACCCGGTTTAACGACTCTACCGCCTTGAAGGCATCCGGCCAGGCCACTCCGCGTCCGGCCAGATCCGCCTTCCGCATCCATCTGAGCCCGGTGAGGCGGTCTATAGCCGTTTCACCCTGAACGTCGAAGCGGGGCACAGGCCAGGGACAGCCGGATTCTATCTCCCCATCCTGCCCACGAAAGGCCGCAGGCATCTCCTGGCCGCCGCAACCGACCTCCCGACCCTCTGCATCAAAACAACGCCTCTGCCCTGTAACCGGCAGAACACTACTTTCTCCCCGCACCGGCCAGAGGAGGTGATATTCATCTTTCCGGCCGTAAAACATGCGGCCCCCTTCCATGTGCACATACCAGGCATAGGCATGGTTAATGGCCGCGCTTGTGGAAGTCCAGTACCAGCCGGGAAAGACATTGGTAAAAGGGTGGCCATCGGACAGGGCAGGTTTCCTGGTCTGGTGGCTCAGGAGGCTGCGCAGCTCCCGCCGGTTGGGCAGCCGCCAGTCCGTAAACCCCAAGGCACGCTCGCCGTTCATAGCCGCTACAAAGTCCAGGGCCTCCCCCCACGGCAATGGAAACCCGGCCGAATCGGCATTGCGACTCCATATTAGCCCGGTCAGGCGATCCAGAACAACCTCCGCCTTGACCGCAAAACGCCCCTCCGGCCATGGCGTGCCTTTTTTAAATTCGGCATCCTGGCCGCTCCCGGCGCAGGGGATCTCACGGCCGGCCGCATCGTAGCACCGGGCCTGACCCGTCTGGAGGTAGCACGGCATTGCCATTGTTATCTGTATCCTGTACTTGTATTATAGTCGATAGTCAAGAGTCGGAAGTCAGTAATTGATAGATTAAGTCATGAGTGATGCGTTATGAGTTCCACTGTCCGGGTTAAAGAACCCGTAACTCCCAGCTCATAACTCAAATGACAATGGATAGTGAATACTAAGCGGTGAAATGATTTTTTACAAATTGATCGGAAACTAACCCCGTTTTTCTTTATAATCGCATTCTTTTTGCGGACAGCGGACCTGCTTGGTGCCGTTCTTGTCAGTTTTGAGGAGCAGGAAAGGGGCTTTGCATCTGGGGCATTCTTCGGCTACGGGCTGTTCCCAGGTGGCAAACTGACATTTTGGATACTTGCTGCAGCCATAGAAACCCCGCCCCTTTTTCGTACGTTTTTGAATGATCTCTCCGTCACAGTCCGGTTCAGGGCACTTTATTCCGGTACCCAGAGGCCGTGTGTTTTTACAATCCGGATAACCGGAACAGGCCAGGAACGCCCCAAACCGGCCACGTTTCTGCACCATGGGCCGTCCGCACTTTTCACAGGTCCCGTATGACTTTTCGTCCTCTTTTTGTATCTCGATCTTTCCATTTCGATCGCGATTAAAATCCTTGGTGTTTCTACATGCCGGGTAGTTAGAGCAGGCCAGGAAGGGGCCGCTTTTGCCGGTCTTAATTACCATGGGATTTCCACATTTATCGCAGGTCACATCCGTGGGCAGCCCTTGCCCCTTCAGCGAAACCATATTGCTCTCAGCCTGGTCCAGCCGCTCCTTAAAGGGACCGTAGAAGTGGCGCAGGGTGTCCGCCCAGTTGGCCCGGGCCTCTTCGATCTTATCCAGTTCATCTTCCATCCGGGCGGTAAACTTCACATTAAGTATATCCGGAAAGTGATTGACCAGGAGGTCGGTGACCAGAAAGCCCAACTCTGTAGGTCTGAAACATCCTTTTTCAAGGCTGGCGTATTTCCGGGCCTGGATATGTGAAAGGATGGTGGCATAAGTACTTGGCCGGCCGATGCCGCTCTCCTCCAGGGTCTTTATGAGGGTGGCCTCAGTAAAACGCGGCGGCGGCTGGGTGAAGTGTTGTTTGGGGGTCAGGTTCAGGAGTTTTAATGCCTCTCCGGCTGCAAGTTTGGGGAGGGTTACCTCGCCCACTTCTCCGTTTTCATCCAGTCCTTCTACATAGAGGGCCATAAATCCAAGAAATTTCATTATGCTTCCGGTGGCACGGAATCCGTAAGAACCGGCCTCTATATCTACCATGGTCTGATCCATAACGGCTGAGGACATCTGGCTGGCCGTGAATCTCTTCCAGATCAGGTCATATAATAGGAAATGGTCTTTAGAGAGGAAGTCTTTTACCTTTTCCGGTGTAAGAAGCGATGGGTCAGCCGGCCGTATGGCCTCATGGGCCTCTTGAGCGCTTTTACGGCTTTTATAGACATTTGGCCTGGCAGGAAGATATTCCGGGCCAAAGGTCTGTTTTATTGCCTCTCTGACGGCCGTCACGGCCTCGGCGCTAAGGCGCGTAGAGTCAGTACGCATATAGGTAATGAGACCGACCGGTCCCTCCTCACCCAAGTCTATTCCTTCATAGAGTTGCTGGGCCAGGAGCATGGTCTTTTTAGCGGAAAAACGCAGCTTGCGGTAAGCCTCCTGCTGCATGGTACTGGTTATGAAAGGCGGGTTGGGATGACGTTTTTTCTCCTTACGCTCCACGTTTGCAACCCGGTAGGCATGTCCCTCCAAGTCTTTCAGTATGTTTTCGGCCTGGGCCTGGTCATTGATCTTTATTTTTTTCTGGTCAATGGCGACCAGCCTAGCCTCGAAGGAAGGGGGCTCTTTACCCTCTAATCCGGCGGTAATAGACCAGTATTCTTCAGGCACAAAGGCCTGAATCTCCCGCTCCCGTTCACAGACAATGCGCACTGCTACGGACTGCACGCGGCCGGCCGAGAGGCCCTTTTGCACTTTTTTCCAGAGGAGGGGGGAAATCTGGTAACCGACCAGGCGGTCCAGTATCCTCCTGGCCTGCTGGGATTCAAACTTGTGTATATCAAGAGAGGCGGGCGTTGCCAGCGCCCCGGCAATAGCTTTGGGCGTAAATTCATTGAAGAGCACGCGATGGAAGGTCTTGCCGGTGGACTTTAATTCATCTTGGATATGCCAGGCTATGGCCTCACCTTCACGGTCCGGATCAGGGCCAAGGTAGATGTCCGTTGCCTCCTGGGCCGCTTTTTTTAATTCCTGGATGATCTTTGCCTTGCCCTTTATTACCTTATACTCAGGCTGAAAGTTATCCTTAATATCCACGCCCAGGCTGTTTTTCGGGAGGTCTTTAATATGACCTACCGAGGCCTTTACCGTGAACTTCTTCCCTATGTATTTTTGTAGCGTTTTGGCCTTGGTCGGCGATTCTACGATGAGAAGCGACTTGGACATATTATCCCCTGTTATTTTCTGACAAATAGTTTTCCGGGTAACTGCTGAACCAGGCCCTTTAATTCTAAATTAAGAAGTATGCCGCTTACTTTTTGCACAACTAAGTCTCCTCTTCGGACTAATTCGTCAATATGTTGAGGATATTCTTCCACCAGCGCCAGAATATCCCTTTCTTCAGGCAAAATATCCTGAGGGATACAGACCGGTGGGCAATTTGTAGTTTTTTCGCCCTGTAATGCCGGCTCTGGGGAGAATTTTTTCAGGGGGCGCAGTTCTTCTACTATGTCCTCGGCAGATTCAACTAATTTTGCCCCCTGCTTAATGAGCTTGTGTGTTCCACTGCTCCGGAGCGAGTTTATGCTCCCGGGCACGGCAAATACCTCGCGCCCCTGCTCAAGGGCTAAGTTGGCGGTGATTAAAGAGCCGCTTTTCCCGGTGGCCTCCACGATAACCGTACCCAAGGCCAGGCCGCTGATAATCCGGTTACGTATCGGAAAATTTTTAGGTTCAGGGGGCGTGCCCAGGGGATATTCGGATATAACCGCCCCGTTTTCAGTTATACGGTGATATAGGTCCTTGTTTTCCTCGGGATAGACGATGTCCAGTCCTGAACCCAGTACCGCTATGGTTCGGCCTTTGCCCCAGAGGGCGCCCAGATGGGCAGCCGTGTCGATGCCGCGCGCCATACCGCTCACGATGGTCAGGCCATGGCCGGCCAGAGAGCGGCAGAGCCCTTCCGCTGCCTTCTGTCCATAATAGGTGGCATGGCGTGATCCGACCACTGCCACGCTAAAGGTATCGGCCTCACTCAAATTCCCCTTAATGTAAAGCAGGGCCGGCGCGTCATAGATATTTGCCAGATTTTGAGGATAGGCCTCATCCTGAAAGGTGAGTATCTTTACCCCATACTTACGTAGTAATTTTAGTTCCTGTGCGGCGCGTTCTTTGGAGGCAAATTTGCGTATAGCCTCTATGGTCGCCGACCGAATTCCTTTTATGGCCGTAAGCTCAGTTTCTTTGGCCTTGAATACTTCTTCAGGTGCGCCAAAAACCTTGATAAGCTGCCGGTAGGTGACACCTCCAACCCCCGGGATCAGGTGGAGGGCCATCCAGTAATACAAGTCATCCATACATATAATATTTTTTAAAATAGCAGTCAAACGGGGCTGACTATAATAAATGGGGCGGAAGTGTCAAGTCATTTCTGGGGCAGCGGGGTCACGAATCCCCAGTCAAAAATAAAAAAGGGATTAGCCATCATGACTAATCCCTTAACGTTATTGGCGGGGCCGACGAGACTCGAACTCGCGACCTCCGGCGTGACAGGCCGGCGTTCTAACCAAACTGAACTACGACCCCGACGATTATTTTAAGACAAGAAATGGTAGGCGGAACAGGGCTTGAACCTGTGACCCCCGGCTTGTAAGGCCGATGCTCTCCCAACTGAGCTATCCGCCCCTGATCAGGTTTGTACTATTAACAACTCCATTTTGGCAAGTCAAGCAAAATGTACATAAAGTTATAAGAAGCAATACATCAATGGGCGGTAATTTCTGGAAGGACCTCCCCTTTAGGGAAAACGCCTACCGGAGAGGATGCCGGACCCTTGAATAAAGACTCCGGGTCATCCAATACCAGCGCCTTCTTGAGCACCTCGTCCATGCTTTCAACCATTTCCACTTGGATAGATTTAATCAACCTAGGGGGAATATCTTTGAGGTCTTTTTCATTCTCACGAGGGATAAACACCGCACTCACATTACTCCGCCTTGCCGCCAGCATCTTTTCTTTAAGCCCGCCAATAGGCAGTACACGGCCCCTCAATGTAATTTCGCCTGTCATGGCCGTATCTTTATGGACCGGGATCTTAAGCAAGGCCGAGGTTATAGCCGTGGCCATGGTAATACCGGCCGACGGACCATCTTTGGGGATAGCTCCTTCCGGCACATGAATATGGATATCTATCTTCTGGTAAAAATCAGCATCCAGTCCAAGGCTTTCAGCCCTGGAACGGACATAGCTGAGGGCGGCCCTGGCCGATTCCTGCATGACATCGCCCAGCTTACCTGTGATGGTCAGGTTGCCTTTCCCGGGCATGATAACTGCTTCAATCTGCAGTATCTCCCCGCCGAACTCTGTCCAGGCCAGTCCGGTAGCCACCCCGATCTCATCCTTCTCTTCAGCCAGGCCATAGCGGTAACGAGGAACACCAAGATATTTCTCCAGGGACTGGGCATTAACCACCGCCTTTCGCCTCTCCTCTTTGTTTTTGGCAATCTCCTTGGCCACCTTACGGCATATACTGGAAATCTCCCTCTCTAAGTTACGGACGCCGGCTTCCCGGGTATAACGGCGGCTGATTCCCAGAATAGCATTATCTGTAATATCCAGGTCACCCTTCTGAAGACCATTAGCCTGAATCTGCTTTGGGATTAAAAATTTCCTGGCAATATTTAATTTCTCTTCTTCCGTATATCCGGAAAGTTGAATAACCTCCATCCTGTCCTGTAAGGGAGGTGGAATAGCGTGGAGGGTATTAGCCGTAGTTATAAAGAGAATTTCCGATAAATCATAATCGATATCGAGATAATGGTCATTAAAGCTATGATTTTGTTCCGGATCAAGCACCTCCAGGAGGGCAGCGGAAGGATCGCCGCGAAAATCCATGCTCATCTTGTCCACTTCATCCAGACAGAAGACCGGGTTATTGACTTTGGCCTTGCGCAAAGATTGTATTATCTTCCCGGGCATAGCCCCTATATATGTCCGCCGGTGACCCCGGATTTCCGCCTCATCCCTTACTCCACCCAGAGATAAGCGGATAAAGTTTCGCCTGGTGGCCCGCGCTATGGACTTGGCCAGAGAAGTCTTTCCTACTCCGGGCGGGCCTACCAGACAGAGAATCGGCCCTTTCATCTTTTTGACAAGACTCTGGACCGCCAGGTATTCAATAATCCTTTCCTTCGGCTTCTTAAGACCATAATGATCCTCTTCCAGGATCCTCTCTGCCTCGTTAATATCTATCTGATTCCTGCTCTTTTCATACCAGGGGAGGGAAATCAACCAGTCTATATAATTACGGACAACAGTAGCCTCAGCGGACATAGGCGACATCATCTTCAGTTTCTTGAACTCATTACGCACCTTGGCTGCGGCCTCTTTCGACATCCGCTTCCGTTTAATCTTTTGCTCGAGTTCATTCATCTCACTTTTAAAGTCATCTTTACCGCCCATCTCCTTCTGGATGGCACGCATCTGTTCGCTGAGATAATATTCCTTCTGGGTCTTCTCCATCTGCTTTTTGACCCGGTCTTTTATGCGATGCTCGATCTGAGCGACCTCTATCTCGGCGCACATCAGGTGATAAAGCTTTTCCAGACGCTTGGCCAGATTCAACGTCTCCAGAACGGCCTGTTTGTCTGCGAGGCGCAAGGTCAAATGAGATGCCATGGTGTCGGCTAACTTAGAGACATCATCAATAGAAGCAATAGATAACAGTACTTCTGAAGGTATCTTTTTGTTAAATTTTGCATACTCCTCAAAGGTAGAACGTACGGTGCGCACCAACGCCTCTTTTTCCAGACCATGCTCACCCGTATCAGCCATCTCCTCGACTTCAACCAGGAAGAAGTTTTTATGGGGCAGGAATTGCGTTATCTTCCCGCGCCTCTTACCCTCGACCAGGAGTTTCACCGTACCGTCCGGCAGACGCAGGAGTTGTAATATACTGCCTATGGTTCCAATGGGTTCTATATCTCTTTCGCCGGGCTCGTCTCTTTTGGCATCCTTTTGCGCTGTAAGGAAAAGATCCGCCTTTCGACCCATAGCATCTTCCAATGCCTGGATGGACTTCTCCCTTCCCACAAAAAGCGGCGCTACCATGTGCGGGAAAATCACTATATCACGCAGCGGTAAAAGCGGGACAACGATCTTCTCCCTTTTCAAGGCATCCTCTTTCCCCTTTGCGTTAGAACCAAACATAAATATACCCCTTATGCACTACGAGCCTTTGTTGTCTCATACAGGATAATGGGTTCCTCTCTATTGAGTATTACCTCTTCGCTGATCACACATTCCCTTGCGTCCCCCTTAGAGGGGAGTTCATACATTATGTCCAGCATGGCATTCTCAAGAATAGATCTTAATCCTCTGGCGCCGGACTTTCTTTTCATACTTTCACGGGCCACGGCCACCAGCGCCCCTTCGGTGAAGCGTAAGTTAATATGATCAAGCTCGAAAAGCTTCTTATACTGTTTGACCAGGGCATTTTTAGGCTCTTTCAATATCTTGATAAGCGCCTCTTCATCCAGTTCTTCCAGTGTGGCCACGACCGGCAATCTTCCCACAAATTCCGGTATAAGACCAAAACGCAAGAGGTCTTCCGGCTTGACCTCACCCAGGATATCACCAAGCCTGGACTGGGACGCCCCGCGAATATCGGCGCCAAAGCCCATGGACTTGACCCCGATCCTGTTTCTGATGATGTTTTCCAGGCCAACAAATGCCCCACCGCAGATGAAAAGGATATTGGTAGTATCCACCTTGACAAATTCCTGCTGGGGGTGTTTGCGACCACCCTTGGGCGGGACGTTGGCCGTAGTCCCTTCTATAATCTTGAGTAATGCCTGCTGTACGCCTTCGCCGGAGACGTCACGGGTGATAGACGGGTTGTCTGATTTTCGGGCGATCTTATCGATTTCATCAATGTAAACTATACCCCGCGAGGCCAGGGCCACATCGTAGTCAGCCGCCTGCAACAGGCTTAAGATAATATTCTCAACATCCTCACCCACATAACCGGCCTCGGTGAGAGAAGTGGCATCGGCAATAGTAAAGGGGACATTCAGTATCTTGGCCAGGGTCTGGGCCAGAAGAGTCTTCCCGCAACCCGTTGGGCCGACAAGGAGGATGTTACTCTTTTGCAGTTCTATGCCCTGGGTATCGACCCGGCTGTCAATTCTTTTATAGTGGTTGTGAACCGCTACGGCCAGTATCTTTTTTGCCCTTTCCTGGCCTATTACATATTCATCCATGATATTTTTGATCTCTCGAGGCTTTGGTATCGAGCCGCTCCTCTTGGCCACCTCTTCCTTCTCATACTCCTCAGCCATAATATCATTACAGAGTTCTATACACTCATCACAGATATAGACAGCCGGCCCTGCGATCAGCTTCTTGACCTCGTCCTGGCTTTTACCGCAAAAAGAACAGAGTAAATCGCTTCCCTTTCTATCAGCCTTTTTTGACATTAATTTTCCTCCTTTTTAAGCACAGGCCGTTTAGCTATAACCTCATCAATGAGGCCGTATTCCATGGCCTGCCCGCCGCCCATAAAGAAATCGCGGTCCGTATCCCTGCTGATCCGCTCAATGGATTGGCCGGTGTGATCCGACAAAATCTTGTTCAGCTCTTCACGCAGCCGCAAAATCTCCCGCGCCTGAATATCTACGTCTGTGGCCTGACCCTGGGCGCCGCCCAGGGGCTGATGAATCAAAATACGCGAATGCGGCAGCGCATAGCGTTTGCCCTTAGCCCCTGCGGCCAGGAGTAGTGCGGCCATACTGGAAGCCTGCCCCATGCACAGAGTCACAATATTTGGTTTTATGTACTGCATGGTATCATAGACGGCCAGTCCGGCCGTCACTATTCCCCCGGGGGAATTAATGTACAGGGTAATATCCTTATCCGGGTCTTCAGCCTCCAAAAAAAGCATCTGCGCAATCACCAGATTAGCCAGGTCGTCATCTATTGAAGACCCCAAAAAGATTATTCTTTCCTTTAAAAGGCGCGAATAGATATCATAAGCCCGTTCACCGCGTGAGCTCTGTTCTACAACAATAGGTATTAATGTCATCTTCCAATCTCCATCTATTTTCAATACTTATTCCACAGCAGCCTGAGCCAATTTTATCTTCGCATGTTCTATAAGATAATCCAGTGTCTTCTGGGGTAATATATAATCCGGCAATGATTGCATAAGGTTAGGGTTGGCGCGCAGGTGATTAGCCTCTTCCGGCTTCATGTTGAGCGTGCGGGCTACCTTGGCGAATTCTTCGTCAATATCCTTCTCTTCCACCTTTAGATTTTCCCTGCGTGCTATCTCCTCCAGGATGAGCGAGCCCCGGGCTCGCTTCCCCGCCTCTTCTCTAAATTTGTTACGTAGTTCTTTATCGGAAATACCCGTAGATTCAACGGGTATGCCCATTCTTGCCAGCTTACGCCGGGACTCATCCACTATAGCGTCTATTTCTCCTTCCAGGAGACTCTCCGGCAATTCAAAATCACATTTTGCTATCAGCATATCCATAACCTGGCGCCGCATATCGGCTTCAGACTGCTTTTTTTGGGCCTCAACCAGGGTCTCTTTGACCTTATTGCGCAGGTCTTCGAGGTTCTTAAAGTCAGCGCCCAGATCCACAGCAAATGCATCATCTAAGGCCGGGACAACCCTTTCTTTTATGTCATTTACACCAACCTGGAAATCCATAGTCTTTCCGGCCATTGTTTTATTTGCAAAATCCTCTGAGAAGGTCACCTTTATTTCTGTTTCGGCATTTTTCGACAAACCAATTAATTGCCTTTCAAAATCCGGATTGAAAAGCCCGGAGCCGACCTCCAGATGATAACTTTGTCCGTTACTTCCCTCCACGGGGTTGCCGTCCCGAAATCCCTTATAATCAATAACCGCTACATCTCCCTCTCTGATCGGCCGGTCTTCATCAATGGATTTAAAATGAGCATTCATCTGCCGGAGCTCATCCAGTTTTTTGTCCACGTCCTGGTCGGTAACTGGCGACTCCTTCCTCTCAATCTCCAGTTCCAGGTAATCCTTCACTTCTATAAGCGGCTTAACCTCTACCGTAGCTGTGTATTTAAGATACTCCCCGGGCTTGAATTCTTCCTCATCAATCACGGGTCTGGCCACCGGAGAAAGCCCTGTCTCATGAACGGCCCTGGGGTAGGAATCGTTGAGAAGTTTATCCAGGGTATCTACTTCCACATTTTGACGGTAGTAACGTTCTAAAATCTCCCTGGGGATCTTGCCTGGACGGAACCCCTTTATCCTCACTTTCTTGTTTAAGGCCCTGTAAGCGTTTTCAATCTCCTCAGCCACGACTTCTTGAGGAATCTCAACATAGATCTTCTTGCGGACGGCGCTTATATCCTCAACTCTGCATCTCACGTTTTTTGTACTCCTGACCTCTTGAATTAGTAATGGTGCGAGAGGGGGGATTTGAACCCCCACCCACGGTAGCGGACTGGATCCTAAGTCCAGCGCGTCTGCCAATTCCGCCACTCTCGCTTACGCGTTAAATTTAATGCAGATAATAACTTAAGTCAAGAAGAGAAAAATTCCTGTCAAGCCAATTTAGAAATGTCCTATTTTACTTGATAATCTCCTCACTTATTACGCCACAGTCTCCTAGGGGGATTTAAAAGGATTTTCCGAGTAACAGAGAGGGGGAATAGATGCCTTTTTACAATTTTGTTTGCCATTTATCTAATATTGGTATAGAAACAATGAATTGCTGTTCATACGATCTTACGTAAGGCTTTTTCAAATAAAAACGGCGAGGAGGGAGGCACTATGAAGACGGCGGGGCTTTTTTTAATTAAGGGGGGGTAGAGGCACGGTAACCAAGGTTTAGTATACAAAATTTACCAAGCGTGGACGTCCGTATTTCGCACCTTCGCCCATGCTATAACTAACCAAACCAACAGGGGGGATATTGATGAAAACGACGAGAAAAATTTATCAGGTGTTAGTTATGGCGTCCGCCGCACACGCCAGATGGGACTATGAAGCATCCATGTCCATCTTGAAAAACAGGAAAAAGTTGTTGATATTACTTGCATTGCTGCTGCCGATCCTGGCCGTAATGGTGGCCTCGGCGGCAGACCTTCCGCACATCCTGGGCGGCAAGAAGGCATACGCCCCGGCCACCTATACGACTACTATATTTCTGTCCTCGATAGCCATCGGCCTTATCGCCGGACTGATTACGGGTTGCATCGGCGCAGGAGGCGGCTTTGTTATCGCCCCGGCCCTGATGAGCGCCGGTATCAAGGGTATCACGGCCGTGGGTACAGACCTCTTCCACATCTTTGCCAAGGCCATCATGGGGACGGCCGTGCACAAGAAACTGGGCAACGTCTCCGTGGGACTGGCCATCGCCTTTGTCGGCGGGTCCATCTTTGGCGTGCTTGGCGGCGGAGTTATCAACCGGGCCCTCTACAACATGAACCCGGTTATCAGTGACACCTTTATCAGCATCGTGTACGCCTTACTGCTCGGTTTTCTCGGCATCTATGCCATGCTGGACTTTGTGAAAGCCAGCAAGAAAGGCGACGAGGGTGGGGCACACGGCGGTGGCCCGGTTGGCGAGTTGACCGGCCTGCCCCGAAAACTCCAGGCCATCAACATGCCGCCCATGATCGCTTTTGATGAGGACCTGGTTCCCGGCGGCAGGAAACTCTCGGCCTGGATTGTGGGTATTTGCGGGACCTTTGTCGGTTTTGTGGCGGCCATCATGGGTGTCGGCGGCGGCTTCCTGACCTTTCCGATATTTGTCTACATGCTCGGTGTGTCTTCGTTTACCACGGTGGGTACTGATATTCTTCAGATCATCATGACGGCCGGCTTTGCCTCTATCTCGCAATATGCCATCTATGGCTTTGTCTTCTACACCTTGGCCATGGGCATGCTCCTCGGCTCCCTCATTGGTATCCAGATCGGGGCGTTGACGACCAAGGTGGTGCGCGGCATCTATATCCGTGCCTTTTATGCCATGGCCGTTCTGGCCGGTTTCTTCAACCGGCTCTTTGCCCTTCCGAATAAATTCAACGAGTTAGGGTGGATTGACATAGCCAAATCGACCGCCGGTATGTTTGATACCATAGGCATAGTCCTCTTCTTTGCAGTGGTCACGACATTCGGCGCGTTTGTCTTTGGTAAGTTTTTTGGGAACATGAGAACATTGAGAGGGGAGGGATAAACCATGTTGGTAAAAAACAGCAAGGCATTCAACCTGGGTCTGCTTCTGTTAGTCTCTTTTGCCATAGTATTTTACGTTATCATGTTTGTGCCGCTTTTTAAGGGGAAAACGACCATTATCTATGCGGATGACATGTTCAACTCCCTGGCCAAGGGATCGACCTACTTTATCCCGAAGTACGTGGAAAAGACGCACAAGTTTGCGGGTACCCCCCTGGATATGACCATCAAGATGAAAGATGGATCCGAGGCAGAAAAAGCCGCCATACTTTTCAGTAAAAACGGCTCGAATGCCGTGGTAGCAGGAGACAAGGTCACTCTAAGCGGCGGAGACTTTGGCAAGACGCTGCTGGTCGCGGAGAACGATGCTGATCTTATGTTTAATGACCGGGGGGCGGAGGTGGCCGCCAAATACGGTTACGATGAGAAGGAGGTCATGTATATCTGGCATTCGGCCTTAAAGGGGGTCAAGAAGGATCTGGATAAGCAGGAACGTTTTGAGGAGTCTCTTTTCCTGGATGAGGTAATAGGCAAGGTTATTGAGCCCGGCTACAATTTTTACGGTATAACGCAGGAGAAGGTCAAAGACCACGTGGCGCTTCTGGTGGCGTTGCTGGGTGGCTACGTCATCTACACGTTGTGGTTTGGTTATTCGATCTACGAGTTATTCAACGGAATAGGACTGACCATGACCAAATCCAAGGCCAAGAAGGAATAAAAAAACCTGGTAATGTCAAAAGGTTCATGAAAAATAAGCCACAGAGAACACAGAGTGCACAGAGCAAGGTAAAGGAATCAAAAGAAAAAGACAGAGCAATGAAAAAAGAAATAGTTTTATGGCACTTCCGGAACCTGTACACTCTCCAGGGCTGTGATTAAGCCATGTTATAGGGACAAACAAGAACATTGGAGAAGCCAGGGAGGAACCAGATGCTGTCTTACCCTGATGATATCTCTGTGTTCTCTGTGGCAAGATTCTTGACAGTACTACAATCTAAGACAGGAGGTAAACATGAAGATATTAGTGCCGATCGACGGTTCCAAATATGCCATGGAGGCGGTCAAGATGGTCTCCGATATGGCCAGGGCCACAGGCGCTCAGGTAGCCCTTATGACCGTAACGCCTTCTATTGCCGATATAGATATTGAATATACGGCCCGTGAACGGGAGTCCCTTGAGAAAAAAGTTACTGCCTATGCAGAAAGGGCGTTAGAAGAGGCTCAGAAGGTTCTCTCAGCGGCTGGTATAAGCCCGAAGACTTCAGTGGTTTCATCAAATTCGGTGTCTGATGCCATCATTACCACCGCCAAGAAAGGTAGGTTTGACATTATTGCCATAGGCAGCCGTGGGTTAGGGGCCACGGCTCGGATCATCCTGGGAGGTGTGGCCTCACGAGTGGTAAACCATGCCCCCTGCTCGGTGCTGGTGGTAAGGATGGAAAAATAGGCAAGGCATCCAGTGGGATATCCACATGAAAAAGGGTCTCTATCACTAGAGGCCCTTTTTTGTGTGAGGTCCATATCCGCGCAAGATACCGTTGATGCGTACACCGGGGCTGGTCTTTTAACTTACAGCCCCTTTCCGGTTGACGTTTTGTGCTGTATAATTCATTATAAAACAAAGGGCCTGTGAACATGCATAGCGCGAGCGCGTTCCCCGCTGTTTGCAGCGGGGTTAGCGAGCGAATACGATGTATTTTACCTTGCATATGGAGATTCCCCGTCCGCCGCAAGGCGGGCTGGGGGGAGCTTTAATTTTTAGAGATATGAGGTAATCGCTTTGGCTTTCTGGGAATCAATAAAAAGGCTTTTTTCAAAAGAAGAACCCCAACAACGTCTGAGCGCAGCGGAGGAAGCGGACTTATATGCCGCCTTTAAGCTTCGTTATTGGCACTTTACGACCCTGCTGGGTTCTAATAATAAAGTCCTTGAAATAATGGCCGACATGGAAAAGATGCTGCACGGTAAGCGCAGTTTCGGCATGGACTTTGTCAGGGCAAACTGTACTGCTATCTCTGTGAACCTATATAAGATGATAAAGGGTATCAATGAACTGGGGGGAGGCAAATACTGGCGGCTTTTTGAGGCTGCAAAGGACGTGTTCGGTAAGATCGACACCGCGCTGGCCGAACGAAAGGTCCTGGCTGGAGGAGCATTCGTTATTCCCCTTGACCACGTTGATGAAACCATGGCCGGGCAGGTGGGAAGCAAGATGGCAAACCTCGGCTCCATTGCCAAAGTGTCCGGTGTACGGGTACCGGAAGGGTTCACTGTTACGGTCGCCGCCTATGAGAGATTTATAATCTACAATAAGCTACAAGATGAAATTAACCGTTGGATCAGTTCCGTAGATCTCTCGGATATCGAGAAACTGGAGAAGGAAGCCTCCAGGATTCGCGCCGCCATTCTTCAGGCCCCGCTTCCTCCTGAACTTGAAGAGGCCATCAAGGCTGCCTACCGGCAGCTTGAGGGAAAAACAACACCAGGGGTCAAAGTTGCTGCCAGAAGCAGCGCCCTCGGTGAAGACCAACAGAAGGCTACCTTTGCCGGCCAGTACCGGTCGATCCTAAATGTTGACGGTACAAACCTTGTCAACGCCTATAAGGAAGTGGTTGCCAGTAAATATTCCCTCTCAGCTATTGCCTACCGACTGAATATGGGTTTCCGTGATGAGGATATTGCCATGTGTGTGGGCGTTGTGGCCATGGTCGATCCGGTAGCCAGCGGGGTGGCGTATTCAAGAGATCCAGAGGACTTCCGCAAAGACCAGATAATCATCAATGCCACCTGGGGACTGGCCAAGGCAGTGGTTGACGGTACGACCTCCCCCGATCTTTTCGTGCTGTCGCATACCAAGCCTGTAAAAATACTGGCTAAAACTATTCGCCCAAAGGGGATAAAATTAGTTCCGGCTGCCGGAGGCGGACTTGGTGCGGTCGAAGTCCCGGAAAAAGAACGTGAGGTTCCCTCTGTTACGGATGAGCAGGCACTTTTTCTGGCTGAGATCTGTTCGCGCCTGGAGGCCCATTTCGGCGGAGCACAGGATGTGGAATGGTCCATCACAGGCGACGGTTCTGTAGTGATACTCCAATGTCGTCCTTTAATCCGCCTGAAGTCGTCCATGGAACGAAGGAAGCCCGTTATACCGAGTGAGGAGAAAGGACCTGAGCCACTACTGTACGGTGATATCACGGCTAGTCCAGGGGTGGCTGCAGGTCCGGCGTTTTTGCTACAACATGAGGATGACATGGCGCACTTTCCTGATGGTGCGGTTATGGTTACCAAATTTGCTTATCCGCGTTGGGCCGCAATACTGCACAAGGCCGCGGCAGTAGTGGCTGAACAGGGCGGCGTCGCCGGACATCTGGCCACCGTTTCCCGGGAATTTGGCGTCCCGGCGTTGGTTGGAGTGCCTGCGGCCGCCACTAAGATAAAAAATGGCGATCTGATTACTGTGGATGCGGATAACGGCAGGATTTATTCCGGGCGGATCGAATCGCTCTTGGGCGTGCGACCCGAAAGGCTGAGTCTCATGAAGGGAAGTCCGATATACAAGACCCTCGAACAGGTTCTCACCAATATCACGCCCCTCAACCTGACCGATCCCGATTCGGTAGATTTTACCCCGTCAAAATGCCGAACGGTGCACGACATTACTCGTTTCATTCACGAGGTATCGGTCCGGGAAATGTTTGAATCCGGCGATCAATATCATCTTTCGCGGAGAGCAAGTAAGAGATTGGTCTGCGGCGTGCCGATGCAATGGTGGGTGGTCGATCTCGAGGATGGCTTCAACGTCCCAGTCGAGGGAAAGAGAGTTTCAATTGATAACATCGCTTCAATCCCTATGCTCGCCCTGTGGGAGGGGATTACCGCCATACCCTGGAAGGGACCGGCCGTGGACACCAAGGGCATGGTATCCGTTATGTTCGAAGCCACCATGCGCCCGGAGATAGGTCCAGATACGGGGGCAAACTTTGCCGAACGGAATTACTTCATGATCTCCCGGCATTTCTGTAATCTCAGCTCAAAGCTCGGGTTTCACTTTTCCACGGTGGAGGCCTTTGTTGGAGATATACCGGGAGAAAATTACGCGAGTTTTATGTTCAAGGGGGGAGCGGCCGACGTGACACGTCGCCACCGCCGCGTTGCCTTTATCGGTGAGATACTCAGTAGATTTGACTTCCGGGTTGAGGCAAAAGAGGACGTAGTCTCTGCCCGCCTGGAAGGGTGCGATCAGGAATTCCTCAAAGAGCGTTTGAAAGTTCTGGGCTACCTCGTCTTGCATACCCGGCAGATGGATATGATTATGTCCAATGAGGCCCTTGTCAACTATTATCTGAAAAAAATGCTCGATGACATATATTCGTTCGTGAAGATAGAACGAAAGGAAGAGAATACGGCCCCTATTCTAGGGCTGAAAGTTAACGAACATAAGGGACCAGAGTTTGAAGAATTAAGTTCCTGACAAGGAGTTGGGAGACGCCATAATGAAAGATGCTTCCCGACTGTCGCTCCCAACTCCCTAATTGCCCCTGAGTAGAATTATTGCTTTACTACCAGGATGGGACAAGGCGCTTGTTCGATAACCTGTTGGGCAGTGCTCCCCATGACCGCATGGGTAATGCCAGCACTTCCGTGACTCCCGATAACAATCAGATCGCTCTTCCCCTCTTTTGCTACACGCGCAATTTCATCAGCGGGGTACCCTTCGTCGATCACTATGCCGGTTACGGATAGCCCGTACTCTTTAGCGATCTGTTCTGCTTTCGTCATAATTGCCTTAGATTCCACGGAAAATACCTCGCTGAGGCCGGTCTTGGTGGCCAGGTCAACCTGATCACCGTACACCGGAACGACATTCAGGATGGTAACCTTGGAACCCAGTTTTTTGGCGAGGCGACAGGCCGCGTGAATGGCATGGTTGCTGGACTCTGATCCGTCTGTGGGGACGAGAAGTGATTTGTATTCACCACGTTTGGGCTCTCCCTTGGCCACCAGGACACTGCATCCCACATGGCCGATTACGTTTGCAGTTAAACTTCCCATGAAAATCTTTTTCAGACCGGCCCGGCCACGCGTCCCCATCACGACCAGATCTGTCCCGAGTTCCTTGACTTTTTCACTGAAACGCACATGTGCTTCCCCAACAGACACAGACTCGGTAGCCTTTACACCGTCCCTGGCAGCCCGAGCGACCAGCTCGTCTATGGTTTTTTTCATTTTGGCCCTGAGTTTGTCAGTCAGTCCTGGGGCCGTAGTTTCAAACTCTTCGTTCACATCCACCACCGCTGCTATATCGAGCGAACTCCCGAAGCGTTTAGCTATCGCTACTGCCTCTTCGATTGCCAGGCGGTCCTGTTCCACTCCGTTACTGGCCAAAAGAATCTTTTCCCACATGAATTATACCTCCTGTACTCTAAAACTCCTTAAATTTATGATGTTAACATATCATGGTTAGCTATAGGACGGTTATACACTTCCCGGAATTACCAGCACTGCACAGGATGCATGGCCGATTACTCTTTTGGTGACGCTTCCCATTAATAGTTTGGTCAGTCCGGTCCGGCCGTATCTGCCCATTATAATAATATCAACCTGTTTCTCCCTGGCCAGATCCGCTATAACCTCATAGGGCTCGCCTTCACGGACTATTCCTTCGGCTTGGATATTGGATTTGGCGGCGCCCTTTACGACCCTTTCAACGATTTTTTCTGCTTCACTCGTGTATTTTGTAGGTCTCTGGCCTTTAACTACACACACTGCACTAAGTTTGCTGTCGCAGGCTGCGGCAATACTTATGGCCTCCTTCACGGCCGCTTCAGCATATATTGAACCATCCGTGGCCACGAGTATATTTTTCAGACCAACCGATCCTCGAAGAGGAATGACCATTACCGGACACGGTGCATGGCCAATGACGCGAGCGGCTACACTACCCATAAGTAGTTTTTTAAGTCCGGTTCTTCCATGTGTCCCTATGACTATAAGGTCGGCTTTTTTTCTCTTTGCTTCACTAACAATGAACTCATAAGGCTGCTCACCCTCATGAATAACGGTCTCACACGTTATGCCCTTTTGGGAAACACGTTCTTTTGTTTCCTCCAGTAACGTCCTGGAATCCCTTTCCATCTTTTCTACGGCTTCAGGGGCCAGAGACATAAACTCGGGGTTGAGTTCCACGACGTTTAAGACATAAAGGCTGCTTCCACACTTTCCAGCTATATTCACTGCCCCATCCAAGGCCTTCTCACTATACCTTGACCCATCTGTGGCCACGAGTATTTTTTCGTGTCTGCTCAAAGGGCATAGCTTACAGGTGGTGGCGATAGTCTCCTTGCTTTTCATAGCCGAAATACCCCCCCTCTAACCATAATAGTCTATCTCAGTCTATGCTTATAGACAACGTCAGTCATTAGTCACCGATCATTGGTTAACTGTGGAAGATTGCTCTCTTTTATCAGTGACAAATGACTATTAACTAACGACATTCACTATAATTACGCCGGATAATATACGCCGGAAAAGCCCTGATCTGTTCCGGCAGATATAAAAAGACTTTTCAATATTGCGTTTAAAAAGTCAACAAAAAAGTGACAGATGTCAAATCATACTTGACATTGAAGAACAATTCATTTATAAAACGACGCATTGTAATTTTACAACACTGGAGATGCAAAATGAAACGATACTTGTTTCCAATTGCCATTTTTTTACTCGTCTTTCTTTGGATAAGCCCGGCGCTGGCTGCGGTTGATCCGGCCGCGGCGGCGGATGCCGGCGGGCCATGGTGGCAGTGGCCGATTATACTTTTTGTGGTCACCTTTGTCATGGGGATTGTCGCTGTTTTGGGCGGTGTGGGCGGCGGGGTATTGTTCGTCCCGATCATCAGCGGATTTTTCCCCTTTCACCTTGATTTCGTGCGCGGGTGTGGTTTACTGGTGGCCCTTTCCGGGGCCCTGGCTGCCGGGCCCGGTCTCCTCAAGAGGAACATGGCCAGTCTGCGTCTGGCTATACCGGTGGCGGTAATCGCCTCGGCCTGTGCCATAGTGGGAGCCATGCTGGGTCTGGCCCTTCCCACGAATGTCGTCCAGACCGCATTGGGGGCAACGATTCTTGGTATTTGTGTTATCATGCTCACCGCCAAGAAATCTGAATTTCCCGAGGTCAAGAAACCCGATGCCCTGTCCACCGCTTTACACATCACAGGCATATATCGCGAGGAAAGCACCGGTAAGGATATCGAGTGGCGTGTACACCGGACGCCTCTGGGACTGGCAACCTTTATCATCATTGGCGTCATGGCCGGTATGTTTGGTCTGGGTGCCGGCTGGGCGAATGTGCCGGTGCTCAACCTCATGATGGGCGCTCCGCTTAAGATCAGCGTGGCTACGAGCAAATTCCTCTTATCCATCACCGACACCTCGGCCGCGTGGATTTATTTGAATAAAGGCTGTGTCATACCGATGATGGTAGTTCCGAGTTTGATCGGCATCATGCTGGGATCTTTGATCGGGGTTAAGATCCTGGCCAAGGCAAAGCCCACCTTTATCCGCTGGATGGTTATCGGCATTCTGGCCTTTGCCGGACTCAAGGCCCTGACCAAGGGATTAGGGATAACACTTTTTTAATGAGATATTAAGGAGGCGACGTCTAATGGCAACCAATGCGATAAAGAAACCGGGAGCAGCCGAGGAACAAGTTCTATATGCCAGTGTCCTTGAAAAGGGCATGCTCGCAGGGCTGGGAATCCTGGTTATAACCTTCGTTGTGTACGTCTTGGGTATCCTTGAACCATGTATACCGGTAGAAGACTTAAGTCGATATTGGTCTATGAATGTCCATGATTACCTTCAGGCGGCCAATATTACCCCTGGCTGGTGGTGGGCCTCCCAACTGGGTAAGGGTGATTTTTTAAACTTCATCGGCATAGTCCTGCTGGCCGGTGTAACGATCATCTGTTATGCCGCTATCATCCCCACCTTGTTGCGGAAAAAGGACATTGTTTATGCCGTGCTGGCCCTACTTGAGGTCATTGTCCTGTCTGCCGCCGCATCAGGTTTAATTGCGACTGGCGGACATTAATGGCACAACGTTGAAACAATGGTTCTAAAAAGCCGGCATGTCTTGCCGGCTTTTTAGTTTTCCAACAGTCATATTCGCTTATGGACCCATCCGCAGAGAATCCTCTTCTTGTCAGCATTGGGCAAAAAGATTATATTTAGCCTAAGTGAAAGAGAAACAAGTACCCTTAATATCCATATTTCGGAAGACGGTGGCCCGATGCGGCATGTTTCGTGCCGGGGATAACGTGGTGGCGGCAGTCTCCGGCGGCCCGGATTCGGTGGCCCTGCTCCATCTCCTGTGCGAACTGAGAGAGACCAGTCCACTCAACCTTTCCATTGCCCATTTTGATCATGGCCTCCGCGGGAGAGAATCTGCAGAAGATGCCATTTTTGTCGGAAACCTGGCCGAGGAACTCGGCCTGCCTTTTCGTATGGGCCAGGGCAATGCCCTTGCCTTAAAAGAGAAAGAAGGACTTTCTCTGGAAGAGGCCTGCCGCGAACTTCGTTATAAGTTTTTGCGGGAAGCAGCGGAGAAGACAGGGGCCCGGAGGGTAGCCCTCGGACATACGGCCGATGACCAGGCCGAGGAATTTTTATTGCGATTGATCCGGGGGGCCGGGGCCAGGGGGCTATCCGGCATGCCCTTTATCCGGGAAGGGATTTTTATCAGGCCTTTGCTCGAGGCCTCGCGAGCCGATATTTTATCTTATCTAACGGCCAATAAATTTTCTTTTCGGATCGATAGTTCAAACGAGGTGCGGGGTTTCCTGCGAAATCGTATCCGGCACGATTTATTGCCCATGCTGGAAACCAATTTTAATCCGCGCATCCGTAGAATCTTGCTCCAGACTGCTTCCATACTGCGGGAGGATGAGACCCTGCTGGCGAGTATGGCTGAGGAGGCTTGGACAGGCCTCGCTAAATTGGAAGAAGGACCGGAGGGACGGGTGATAGCGCTGGATTTGAGGCGTTATCATGAGATCCCAGGGCCGGTTCAGATGAGGGTCATGCAAAAGGGCCTTGAATTAAGCGGGACAAGATTGAAGGACATCGGGTTCAGGCATCTGGAATCTATTCAATCCCTGGCCATGAAAGACGGCCCTTATAGGAGGATTTCTCTGCCCGGCGAAGTAACAGTAGAGAGGATTTATCAGGAGTTGAGATTTAGCCGGAAGAGGATCGATAAGATGCCAAAAGATTTTTTATATGAGATAAACGGCGTGGGCCGGTATTTTTTGCCGGAGATCGGACAATCTGTCTCTTTTGAAGTAGTGGGTGGGGTAGGGCCTTCTCTCCATGAAACTTCGCACCCCGCCTCTTGTTTTGATTATGGGCGGATCTTTTTTCCCATGGTAGTGCGTAATTTTCGGCCGGGCGACCGGTTTTATCCGGACGGCATGGGCGGCAGTCAAAAGGTCAAGGACTATTTTATTAACAAAAAAATACCACGGCCTCTCAGGTCAAAAATACCCATAATTGAGCAAGGCGGTCAGATTGTGGGGATACCTGGATGGCGGGTTGACGAACGGTTTAAAGTTACCGAAAAGACAGAACAGATACTCAGGGTTTCACTAGACTAAGGTGCCTGTTTAGCCACAAAGGCACCAAGACATAAAGAATGAGTGTGACATTAAGAGAATTATTCTATAATCTTAGTGCCTTGGTGGCTTAAGGGCACGAAGGCATATGTTTTGCTTGCAAAAAATGGCATTTTCCCTTAGTTTAAAGGTGAAATTCTTTTTTGGACGCAGATGAACGCAGATTGTTAGGATTTTTAAATTTAAGAAGATAATTTTCTGCGGGTATCGGTCCGCCTCAGGCGGACGTCCCTATTAAATCTTACTGAGAAGCAGAGCAGGGAGGATTTTTTGAATACGTTTTATAAGAATTTATCCCTTTGGCTGGTTATCGGCCTGGTAATGATCCTTTTGTTTCAATTCTTCAATCGTCCGGGAGAGGAGAGCGGTGAGGTAACCTATAGCGACTTTCTGGATAAGGTGGAAAAGGGGGAGGTGTCGCGGGTAACGGTGCAGGGAGAGCGCATCCATGGGCAGTATGTTAATGGCCGGGCCTTCAAGACGTACGCCCCAAAGGATGTTGACCTGGTTAAAATTCTGCGGCAGGCTAGCGTCAAAATAGCGGTAAAACCGGCGGAAGAATCGCCATGGTATTGGACACTTATTATCTCATGGCTGCCCATGCTGCTTCTCATAGGGGTCTGGATATTTTTTATGCGTCAGATGCAGGCCGGGGGCGGCAAGGCCCTTTCTTTTGGCAAGAGCCGGGCCAGACTCCTTTCCGGCCAGACTGTCAAGACAACATTTGCCGATGTAGCGGGTATAGATGAGGCCAAGGAGGAGCTGGCCGAGATTATCGATTTTTTGAAAGATCCCAAAAGGTTCACGCGTCTCGGAGGACGGATTCCCAAGGGTGTGCTCCTCATGGGAGCGCCGGGGACGGGGAAGACCTTACTGGCTAAGGCCATAGCCGGAGAAGCCGGAGTGCCTTTTTTCAGTATAAGCGGTTCTGATTTTGTGGAAATGTTTGTAGGTGTGGGCGCCTCCAGAGTACGAGACCTCTTTGTGCAGGGGAAGAAAAACGCCCCGTGCATTATTTTCATCGATGAAATCGATGCGGTGGGCCGCCACCGGGGCGCCGGACTGGGAGGAGGCCATGATGAAAGGGAACAGACCCTCAATCAGCTTCTCGTAGAGATGGACGGGTTTGAGTCGAACGAGGGGGTTATTATCGTCGCCGCCACCAACAGGCCGGATGTCCTTGACCCGGCCTTACTCAGGCCCGGCCGGTTTGACAGGCAGATAGTCGTACCCACGCCTGATATCCGCGGCCGTGAAGGTATTTTGAGAGTGCATTCGCGAAATATGCCCATGGATAGTGATGTGGATTTGAGCGTCCTGGCGCGGGGCACGCCCGGCTTCAGCGGAGCGGATCTGGAAAACATGGTTAATGAGGCAGCCTTACTCGCAGCCCGGAAGAATAAGGAAAAACTCCAGATGTCTGATTTTGAGGAGGCCAAGGACAAGGTCATGATGGGCACGGAGAGGCGTAGTATGATCATCACTGAGGAAGAAAAACGCATAACCGCCTTTCATGAAGCCGGCCATGCCCTGGTAGCTAAACTCCTGCCTGGGGCTGATCCCATCCATAAAGTAACCATCATTCCCCGCGGCAGGGCACTGGGTCTTACCCAACAACTACCTATTGATGAGAGGCATACCTATCAAAAGGACTATCTGATTAATAATCTCGTCATTCTCCTGGGAGGACGGGCGGCCGAGGAGCTTGTTTTAAAACAGTTTACTACCGGAGCCGGCAATGATATCGAACGGGCTACCGAATTGGCACGTAAGATGGTTTGTAACTGGGGTATGAGCGAAGATATGGGGCCGCTGTCTTTTGGCAAGAAGGAAGAGCACATTTTTTTGGGTAAGGAAATAGCTCAGCACAAGGATTATAGCGAGGCAACAGCGGTTCGGATTGATGAGGAGATTAAGCGGCTGGTAACGGAAAGTTATCAACGCGCCAAAGACATTATCCATGAGAATATCCAGTCCCTGCATAAGCTGGCCGGCTCCTTATTGGAGCGGGAGTCTCTGGATGCAGGAGACATCGACAAAATTTTAGGGTTAAACGGAAGAAGAGAGCCAACAGCAGCTTAACGCCAGATCCGCCTGGTAAGGGACCTTCCTTACATTTATTGAGTTAAAGTTTCCGGTATTTCTTTAAGACGGTCATCATGAATGAAGAGGGTTTGACATTGGTCTGCAAGGGCAGGGTGCTGTCCTTTGGTGTAAAGACCTATGTAATGGGCATACTTAATGTCACGCCGGATTCATTTTCTGACGGCGGACGCTATACGGCGCCGGATGCGGCCCTTAAGCACGCGGAAGATATGATCGGGGCCGGGGTGGACATCATTGACGTAGGCGGAGAATCCACCCGTCCTTTTGCGCAGCCTGTCTCCGTCCGGGAAGAACTGTGCCGGGTGGTGCCTGTGATAGAGGCTATCCGAAGACGATGGGATGTCCTGCTCTCTATAGATACTTATAAGGCCGAAGTAGCCGGTGCAGCCGTTTCTGCCGGCGCGGACATAGTCAACGATGTTACGGCGCTGCGTTATGACCCGGCCATGGTTGATGTGCTTCTCAAACATCAGGTCCCGGCCATCCTTATGCACATGCAGGGAATGCCGCAAGACATGCAGGTAAGGCCTTATTATGACGATGTGGTGGGGGAAGTAATGGCTTTTTTGCGTGAACGCCTGGCCTGGGCCGGGAAAATGGGGCTGGATAGAGATAGATTTATTCTCGATCCCGGCATCGGCTTTGGCAAGGACGCGGATCACAACTTAATGCTTCTTCGGTCTATCTTTGCTTTTCAGGAACTGGGGCGGCCCATCCTGATCGGGCCGTCACGCAAGAGTTTTATAGGCAAGATATTGGATATCGACGTTGGGGAAAGGGATGGGGCTACGCAGGCCGTAACGGCTGTGGGTGTCTGGGAGGGCGCGCATATAGTGCGGGTACATGATGTGCGTTCTGCCGTACACACGGTCCGCATAGTAGAAGCCATCAGAAAGGGCAGCGTTCAGCATACAGCAGTTCCGTCTCCGGCGGATCGACAGTCAGCAGACAGAAGACAGGAGTCAGGAGACAGAAGTGGTGATGAGTGCTGAGTACTGAGCAATGAGCGCTGGAAAGCACGCAGGAAAATGATTGAATATTTGACTACATTGCGCTGGCAGGATGTCCTGGATATCTTGCTGGTAGCCTTTATTATCTATGAGATAATCCTTTTTATTCGCGGTACCCGGGCCGTGCAGATGGTGGCCGGCCTGGCTATTCTGGTCGTTTTCTATTTCATGGCGCGCGAGGTGGGACTGCAAACCCTGCACTGGCTGCTCGGCACCTTTTTAAGCTCCTTTTTTCTTTTAGTGGTCATCATTTTTCAGGATGACATTCGCCGGGCCTTAATGCAGGTTGGCCGTACCCCGTTTCTAAAGGCAGATACAGCCACGCTGCAAATTTTGGAAGAGGTGGTCCGGTCGGCTGTATCGCTGTCGAATAAGGGAATTGGTGGATTAATAGCTATCGAGAGGGAGGCCGGCCTGAAGGATTACCTGGAGTCCGGTGTACCTATCGATGCCCGGGTCAGCCGGGAGATACTCTTGAGTATCTTTTATCCGACCTCACCCATACATGATGGAGCAGTCATCATTCGTAATGGCCGCATCTCGCATGCGGGGTGTTTTTTGCCTCTTTCCACCAACCCTTTTTTGAGCAAAAAACTGGGTACGCGCCACCGGGCTGCAGTTGGCCTGACCGAGCATACCGATGCGGTGGTAGTAGTGGTCTCAGAGGAGACCGGGACTATCTCTGCGGCTATTGACAGCAAAATAACACGCGATCTCGACGCTGCGACCTTAAGAAATATGCTTCAGGGTATCTGGAGAGAGGAAAAGGACGGCAGGCAGTGGTGGAAGAAACTCATGGGTACAAAGATTAAAAAATGAGTAATAGTGCACCGCAGAGTGCGCAGAGAACGCAGAGAGAATATAAATTTTAAAAATATTGTGTTTTCATACTCTGCGATCTCCGCGTTCTCAGCGGTGAATAGAATGTGGTGAACGGTTACAAAAATGAAGGCCGGCAAGACACAGAGATTCTGGAGAAAGAATATCGGGCTTAAGCTCTTAGCCCTGGCGTTTGCCCTATTTTTATGGTTCTTTGTGGTGGGGGAGGAAAAGGCCGAGGTAAGTCTTAGTGTCCCCCTGGAATTGGTTAACATGCCCGATGATCTGGTTATCAGCAATGAGTTTAACGGCGCGATAGATGTGCGTGTCTATGGGCCGCGTAGTCTGGTGCGTGAACTGGTCACCCGGCGTCTTAGCCATGTGGTGGATTTGGCTAAGGCCACACCGGGGAAGATGACATTACATATTACTCCCGAAGGTATCCGTCTCCCGGGGGAGGTCCAGGTAACACGTATTCATCCTTCTCAGGTGAACCTGGTACTGGAGCCGCTGGCCCGGCGGGAAGCGCCGGTTGAGGCCGTGTTAAAAGGCGCAATAGCCGCTGATTATGAGCTAAAGGGCGTGGAACTTAAACCGGCTAAGGTAGTTTTGTCCGGTGCGGTCAGAGAAGTGGCTAAGGTAAAAAAGGTCTTGACCCGGCCCATTGATATTTCAGGACTTAGTGTAAGCACGAAGGCTGTAGCAGGTCTTGACCTGCAGAGGTATCACCTGAGGGTGGTGGGTGAACCGCAGGTGACTGCCTATATACAGGTTGAAGAAAAGATTATACGGAAAAGCCTGGTTATACCTGTGGAGGGTGCGGGTGCGGCCTATGGGTATAAGATTGACCCCCGTAACATAGAAGTATCAATGCAGGGACCGGTGAGTGTGCTGCGAAATGCGGCCCGGAAACAGGATATTCGGGCTGTGGTGCAATTGGGGGGACTCGGTCCCGGCACGTATGTGAGGCGGCCTGTTATTAACGCCCCGTCAGGTGTAGAGATAGAGAAGGTTAAGCCGAAATCGGCCAGGGTAATTATTTTGAAGAAGTAACAGGGTTGATATATGCGTAAACTTTTTGGTACGGACGGCGTGCGCGGTGTGGCCAATATCTATCCCATGACCACGGAAATAGCCATGCAATTGGGGCGCGGCGCAGCCTATGTATTTAAGGACAAAAACCGGCGACACCGCATAGTTATTGGAAAGGACACGCGGCTTTCGGGTTACATGATTGAGAATGCCATTGCCTCCGGTATCTGTTCCATGGGGGTGGATGTGCTCCTGGTCGGTCCGCTCCCGACACCCGGCATAGCCTTTCTTACCAAGAATATGCGCGCTGACGCCGGGGTCGTTATCTCGGCCTCTCATAATCCCTTTCAGGACAACGGAATAAAATTTTTTGCCGGCAGCGGTTTTAAGCTTCCAGATGCCACAGAACAAAAGATCGAAGACCTTATTTTTTCCAAGGAAATTGACTCCCTGAGGCCTACGGCAGATGAGGTGGGAAAGGCATACCGCATCGATGACGCCACCGGGCGTTATATCGTTTTTCTCAAGAACACGTTTCCCTCTGCTTATAGCCTGGATGGCCTGCGGATCGTGCTGGATTGCGCCCATGGCGCGGCGTATAAAGTGGCTCCGATCGTCTTTGGCGAGCTTGGCGCCGCCCTGACTCTGCTCGGAGTCAACCCGGATGGGACGAATATCAACCGTGGTTGCGGGGCCCTCGACACAAAGTTGGTGCAAAATAGCGTCCGTGAACAGGGCGCTCACATGGGGATCGCCCTCGACGGGGACGCAGACCGCGTTATCTTTGTGGATGAGAAAGGGAATAAGGTTGACGGAGACCATATCATGGCCATCTGCGCCTCTATGATGGCCGGGGAGAAAAAACTACGCAAAAAGACCCTGGTTACCACGGTCATGAGCAACATGGGGCTTGAGGTGTGCATGAGGAATATGGGGGGCAACCTTGTCCGCACCCAGGTCGGTGACCGTTATGTGGTGGAAGAGATGGTCAGGGGCGGATATAACTTTGGAGGAGAGCAATCCGGACATCTGATCTTTCTCGATCACATTACTACCGGCGACGGCATATTGGCGGCGCTGCAGCTCCTCGCGATCATCTGTAAGACCGGCCGTCCCCTTTCCGAGTTGGCGAAGATCATGGAATCATATCCCCAGAAGCTGATAAATATGCGGGTGAGTGTGAAAAAAGATCTGGACGAGATTAACGGCTTCAAGAAAAAGCTGGCCGCGGCAGAGCGTGAGCTTGGGGGCCGGGGCCGGGTTCTGGTGCGTTTCTCCGGCACAGAGCCGTTAGTCCGCGTGATGGTGGAAGGGGAAAGAGAAGATCAGATCGAGGCCCTGGCACAGGATCTGGCTTTATTTCTGGAAAAGGCCTTGAAATAAGAAAGGGATGCCCTGTGCTCCTGGCGATAGATATAGGCAATACAAATATCGTATTCGGCCTCTTTAAAGGAGACCGTCTCCTTAGAGACTGGCGGTTGCGTACAGACCCGAAGGTGACCGCCGACGGGCTTTTTGTCAGCTTTTCCTGCCTTATATCCCGTGAAAACATAGCCATTCCTGAGATTCGCGGTGCGGCCATTTCCTGTGTGGTCCCTTCCATGCTTTATGCGGTCGAGACCTTTTGTCAGGAATACCTGAAAGTCAAGCCGCTGGTGGTTGGGCCGGGGATTGCGTCCCCAATAAAGATCTGTATAGATAACCCGGCAGAATTAGGGGCTGACCGCCTGGTCAATGCCGTAGCGGCCTTTGCCCGGTATCCGGGGGGCGTGATTGTCGTGGATTTCGGCACCGCCACCACATTTGATTATGTCTCGGGACGCGGGGAGTACCTGGGCGGGGCCATCGCGCCCGGTGTGCTTATTTCCTGTGAAGCCCTCTTTGCCAAGGCCGCCAGGCTGCCCCGTGCCGCTATATTTGCCAGACCCCGGTCGGTTATGGCCAGAGATACGGTAGCGGCCATGAATGCCGGTATTGTCTATGGTTTTGCAGATATGGCCGATGGTATCGTTACCCGCATGAAAAAGGATATTAAAAGCCCGGTTAAGGTAATGGCCACAGGAGGGCTGGCTTCTCTAATCGCCTCTGAATCCAGGACCATAAAGGTAGTCGAACCCCATCTTACCCTGGAAGGGCTGCGCCTCATCTATGAGCAGAACGTCTAGATATTCTGAAATAATCAGACCCAGGAGATTGAGCAAAGGCGACCGGATCGCCCTGGTGGCTACCGGCAGCCCCTTTGAGAGAGAGGATTTTGATAGGGGCGTACAGGTTCTGGTCTCCCTGGGTTTTGAAGTCAAGCATCATCCCCTGTTATTCGAACGAAACGGTTATCTGGCCGGTTCTGATGAAGATCGGGCCCGCCTTTTAACCGGGGCGCTTACAGATGACGAGGTTCAGGCCGTGCTCTGTGTGCGCGGCGGCTATGGTACGCTGCGGATGTTGAGTCATATAGATGCCTCGCTATTTAAGACCCATCCCAAGATCATCCTGGGTTTTAGCGATGTCACCGCCCTCCTGAACTTTGCCTTTGACTCCGGCGGCCTGGTTACGTTTCACGGGCCGATGCTGACCGGGCTGCCCGGTCTTTCTGATGATGGGCTGCGCCGCTTCCTGGACCTCCTTACCAGAGAATCGCCTCTGATTATAGCGCCTTCGCGCCGGGAGATTATCCAGAAGGGCCGGGCGCAGGGCCGGCTTATGGGAGGAAATCTTACTACCCTGGTTCACCTGCTAGGCACGCCTTACGAGCCTTCCTGGGAGGGCCGCATCCTTTTTGTGGAAGAATGCGGGGAAAAACTCTATCGCATTGATCGCCTTTTTACCCAGCTTAAACTCGCCGGGAGGCTTTCGAAGCTGGCCGGATTGGTCCTGGGGCAATTCACAGAGGGAGTCGGGCAGGAAGAGGTGTGGGAATTTGCCCATCAGAACCTGCGGGACCTGGATATCCCGATTGTTGCGGGCTTCCCCTTTGGGCACGGTAAGGAAAATATGGCCGTGCCTATCGGCGCCATGTTCAGGTTGGATGGATACGAAGGGGCGCTGGAATTGACCGAACCTTGCATACAATAGGCCTGCATTAACAGCTAACATGCCTGTTTTTTCAAAAGTTGACACCCTTATGCATCGGGCCGTAGAGGAAGGCGTTTTTCCGGGCGCCGTGCTCCTTATAGCGGCTGAGGACAAGGTCTTATCCCATCGCGCCTACGGACATGCCTCCCTTATTCCGTCCAGACAATTAATGACGACAGATACGCTGTTTGACCTGGCCTCGCTTACCAAACCCCTGGCCACCACTATGGCGATTATGACCCTGGTGGCCAATGGTGAGCTGAAGATCGATCAAGAAATAGGGGATATTCTGGGTCTTGGCCGGGATAACCCCAAGGAGGGGATTACCTTGAGACAGCTTCTCTCCCACTCCTCGGGTATGCCTGCCTATCAACCTTATTTTGAGCGGTTAAGGACTTATCCTCCGGGGGAACGAAAGAAGATATTACGCGGGTGGCTCCTGGATGAAACCCTGGCTGCTGTCCCCGGGGAAGCGGCCCTTTACAGCGACCTGGGGTTCATGCTGCTCGAATGGATAATTGAAAAGGCCTCCGGCCAGGGATTGGATGAGTTTGTCTTGGCCAGGATTTACCGGCCGCTGGGCCTGTTTTTTACCGGATTCCGGCCCCTTAACAGCCGCGGTTTACCTGAACCCGGGATGATAGCGGCCACCGAGGAGTGCCCCTGGCGCAAAAAGGTCTTGTGCGGCGAGGTGCATGACGACAACGCCTATGCCGTGGGCGGGGTGTGCGGTCATGCCGGACTCTTCGGCACGGCGGGGGAGTTATATGGCCTGCTGAAGATGATATTAAAGGCCTATCGGGGAGAAATAGAGGCGGGAATCTTCAGCCGCGAACTAATGTCGATTTTCCTGGCGCGGCAGGGGTCGCCCCCTGGAACCACCTGGGCGCTCGGCTTTGATACCCCATCCGAAGAGGGTTCGAGCGCCGGCCGGTATTTTTCCCGAAAAACCGTCGGCCACCTCGGGTTTACCGGTGTATCTTTCTGGATAGACCTGGAGAGAGAAATAATCATTCTCCTGCTTACCAACCGTATTCACCCCAGCCGGACCAATGAAAAAATAAAGGCCTTCCGGCCGCTCATCCATGATGCTATAATGGAAAACTTGATTTAAGGATCAAACGGGAGATCGCGGCAGTGAGGTTCTACGAGATTCCGGCGGAGGCGGTACAACAGGCGGCGATTCGTGAAGGAGGCTTTTCCTGATGACGGAGCACCGGAAGACAATCTTTGTCAGCAGCGTCCGGAAGGAACTCCAGGCAGAGCGATGGGCCATCAAGGAATTCGTGGGGAATGACCCCTTGCTCCGACGTTTCTTTGAGGTCTTTCTGTTCGAGGACTTGCCCGCACAGGACCGTAGGGCCGATGAAGTCTATCTGGAAGAAGTCGGACGGTGCGATATCTATCTGGGTCTGTTCGGCAACGAATACGGATTCGAAAGCATTGACGGCGTTTCCCCGACCGAACTCGAATTCGACGAGGCAACCGCCAAAGGCAAGCCGCGTCTCATTTTCGTCAAGGGAGCAGACGACAAGGCACGGCATCCGAAGGCATTGCAATTGATCCGTAAAGCCCGCAGCCAGCTCATCCGCCGCCGTTTTGCGGGTATCCCCGATCTGACGGCTTCCCTGTACGCCTCTCTCGTAGAGCACATGGAACACTCCGGCGATCTGAGAAGGCTGCCCTTCGATGCTTCCGCTTGCGAGCGGGCGACGATGGACGATCTGTGCCGGGAGAAGATCAAGGCGTTTCTTGCTGTGGCAAGGCGGGAACGAAACTATCCTCTGCTGGCGAATGCCGGCCGCGAAAAGGTGCTTGCCCACCTCAATCTCGTGGATGAGGGCAGACCAAACCACGCGGCCGTCCTTCTGTTCAGCAAGGAGCCCCAACGGTTTCTGATTACGTCGGAAGTGAAGTGTCTTCATTTCCATGGCACCCAGGTTCGCAAGCCCATTCCGTCCTACCAAATATATAAGGGCACTGTATTTGAGTTGGTGGATCAGGCTTTGGACTTCGTGCTTTCCAAGATCAATCGGCGCATCGGCACCCGTGAACACAGCGTTCAAGCCCCTGTGGACTACGAACTGCCGCTGGAGGCGGTAAGGGAAGCCATCGTCAATGCCGTGGCCCATCGGGACTACACAAGCAACGCCAGCGTGCAGGTCATGCTCTTCGCCGACAGGTTGGAGGTATGGAACCCCGGCGAGTTGCCGCCGCCGCTCACCCCGGCGCTGCTTCGGCAACCTCATGCTTCCATCCCGCGCAATCCACTCATAGCTGAGCCTTTATACCTGGCCCGCTACATCGAAAAGGCGGGAAGCGGCACTCTTGATATGATCGAGCGCTGCAGGGACATTAGCCTTCCAGAACCGGACTTCGAGCAACGGGCCGGGCAGTGGGTGGTGACTCTGTGGCGGGACTGGCTGACGGCGCAGGTGATGACCGGGCTCGGCTTGAGCGACCGGCAGACAAAGGCTGTAACTTATGTGAAAGTACATGGGCGCATCACGAACTCAGAGTATCAGGTACTGGCAGGCATTATCCGGAAAACGGCTGCGCGCGATCTCGATGATCTTGTGGCAAAAGATGTTCTGAAACGCGTAGGTTCGAAGCGGGGCGTGCATTATGTCTTGGCGAGAAAGAAATGAGCCATTAATGGGACATATGAGACATCAAGAAAAAGTGGATTGCTTGCGGTGCAATATGAGACATTTATGGGACAATTGGGACATCGCCATGGTTTGGTAAATATAGATGCATAGGCTCACAAAGGGCTCAAAGGGCCTACGACAAGAGCGGTCGAATCAGCCTTGTGGGCGAAGCTGGCCACCAGCATCCAGAAGAAGGGAAATCGGACACAAACCGGAAAGAAACAGGCGCAAAAAGCGAGTACAGATGAAGAGTGAAACGGAATCACGGAAGGATGATCTCGTTAATCGCATAGGCGAGCTGGCCAGGGACGCACAAAAGCTTGCTCGTGTTGCTGTACAGCAATATTCGGCTGAAGTTGAGGCCATCCTGAAGGCGCAAGACCGTGATGCAAGGCGTATCGAAAGATGCCTTGACGGCATGCTCGATTTCTGTTTCGATGAGGGCATGCTGGTACTATACAAGAAGCTTTGCCGCCACTACTTTGATATTGACCCGGAGGCAACGGTTTCATACGTCCACGCCTATCGCGAGATGTGGGACGAACAAAAACCCGACAAAGGCCCACTGGATGGCGAAACCAGACAAAGGGGGCATGTAATACCCGATGACAAAAAGGGACATAAAGGGGACAAAGGGATCATAAATGGCTTAAATGCTTTTTACCAAGAAAGATATTCTAATGAATGACCGTAGATTGACAGAAGACTTCCTGTCTGCTTGCCGAAGCCTTGACGCAGGCGAGGCGATCCAGGCGACCTGCGCCGATTTCTCAGTCGCGCCAAGCCATGGCGCGGCACAGGTAGGTGGCGGGGCGCGCGTACAGATGGGTTGTCTACGAGGCACTCAATTTGCCAAATTCGTGAACGGCGAGATCGAGTTGCCTGCGATATATGACCAAGGCGTGGAGGTGTTACATGGCTAAGAAACGGGAAGCCCAAGCGTCAGCGGAAACCTCGGTTATCGAAGCAGAGGATGTCATGTCGGCTTTGAAGGCACCCCAGTTTTATGAACTAGTCGAAGAGTTCGTGAAACTCTTATCTCAAAGCAGGCGAGCTTTCTTGATTGGCGCAGGGTGCAGCAAGTGCGCGGGCTTGCCGCTGATGGAAGAACTAACACAGGAGGTTCTCACGGCGATCCCTTCGACGGACAAAGCCCATCAGATACTTCAAGAGCTTATTCAGCAATTTCAGGGAGCACAGGGTTGTACTATCGAGGACTACATGAGCGAGCTTGTAGATTTTATCTCCATTGCGACGAGAAGAGCGTTTCGATTTTCTACTAAGGCGAACGTCACCATCGAGGCTACATCCTATTCAGCCAAGGAATTGGAGGAGGCCTTGGCTGCCATAAAGCAGCAGATCGAACAAGCGATTGTTAAGAGGCAGGTAGACATCCAGCACCATCGCAGCTTCGTGAAGGCAATCCACGGTAGGCTTCAATCGGGCAAATCCGGGGCGGTTCAGCCGGTGGATTATTTCACCCTCAACTATGACACGCTCGTTGAAGATGCGTTGTCGCTAGAGAGAATTCCGATAGCGGACGGCTTCAATGGTGGCGTAACGGGCTGGTGGAGCACCGATGCGTATGACGAACGCGGCGTTCATGCGCGAGTTTTCAAAGTGCATGGTTCGATTGATTGGTGCCTGATCGAAGACGATGTGCTTCCGTCACGAATACGCCCGAGCCTGAAGGATGATAAGCAGCGAGAGCCGGTTCTAATCTGGCCAGCGGCGACAAAATACCGCGAAACACAACGAGACCCCTATGCGCAGATCATTGGCAGGTTACGGACCACGCTGCGGCCTGGCCCCAGCAACGAGGTCGTGCTTGCCATCATTGGCTATTCATTTGGCGATTCCCACATCAATTATGAACTTAATCGAGCGCTGCACGAGTCTGACGGACGAGTATCGTTCGTCATTTTTACCAGTGACGACACACCAACCGGGATCTTGAAAGACTGGCTAGACGATTCATCGGTAAAAGAGCACGTGCGTATTCACGCGAACAAGGGTTTCTTCCATGCAGATACACGGACCGAATCTGAGACACCCTTACCATGGTGGCGGTTCGAGCTACTCGTTCGATTGTTGGGAGGCGAGCGATGAGCAAGACTCGCCAACAACCCGGTGACCCGATTGAAAACCTATCCATAGGGACAATTATCGAAGTCGATGGGACCCATATTGTCGCCGAGCTCGATGCTCAGATATCCGAGCTGTCACGGGTCTACGGTGGGGTCATCTACCCCATTGGACAATTTGGCTCGATCATTAGGATTCACTACGGCAGAACGCTCATCTATGGATATGTGAGTCGCCTTCGCATGAAGGCTGAATATCAAAGAGAGAAGGGAATCGTGTCGGAGACCAGCTCTACGGCTCGTGTAGTTGAAGCAGACCTTTTCGGTGAAGGCGAGTGGGTACACGAAGGGGATGGAACTCACCAGGGCTGGAGACTGCGGTTCGAGCGCGGCGTATCGACGTTCCCATTGCCCCAACAGAAGGTCTACCTCACGCCAAAGACAGAGTTGAAATACGTATTCGGCGAAGGCGAGGGTGTACCAATCGAAATCGGCGAGCACGTGGGATCAGGCGGGACCCCTGCATACGCAAACATGAATGAGTTGCTGGGAAAGCATACAGCAATTCTCGGTTCAACAGGTGCGGGCAAGTCGGGAGCGGTTGCCTCTATCCTTCATGCGATTACAGCGCGAGGAAGTGACAAGAACTACGTACGCTGGAACCCCAGGATCGTGATCCTCGACCCACATAATGAATACGGAGATGCCTTTCCAGGGCACAAACGGCTTTCAACGGACGAGAGAACACTATCCTTGCCTTATTGGCTTTTAAATTTCCAGGAGACAATCAGCCTTCTAATTGGGAAAACCGAATTCGTTGCTACTTCGCAAGCGAACATTGTCAAGACTGCGCTTCTAACTGTTCGCCAAGAGGGGGCAACGGCAATTGGCGTGGACGCAAAAGAGATTACTGTTGATTCCCCAGTTCCCTATTCCCTAGACAAGTTTAAACAATTGGTGGAAGCTGACAGGCCGACACAGGCGAGTAAGCAGGATTCGCACAATTCCATTCTTCAAAAGTTAGAGGTGTTACGCCGCGATGCGCGTTTGCGCTTCATGATGAACGACTGGAACGGAAGCACGGATGAGTTTGCTTCGATCGTGCACCAATTTCTTGGCGGTGGTGAGGCGATACGAATTGTGGATCTATCAGGAGTTCCCAACGAGGTTGCGGGCGCGGCGAGCTCGGCGATCGCCAGAACACTTTTCTCGATTAAAGTGTGGCAGACCGTGAAAGAAAGGGAGCGGTCACCTATGCTTGTTGTATGTGAAGAGGCCCATCGCTATGTCCCGAACAGAGGCGAGGCTCAATATGAGGCCGCCCAGGACGCTATCCGAAGGCTCGCAAAGGAAGGTCGAAAATACGGTATCGGCCTAATGCTTGTATCACAACGGCCGAATGAAGTTGAGGCGACAGTTTTGTCTCAATGTAACTCATGGATCATTATGCGAATTACGAACGACGCCGACCGTGAACACGTGCGGGCGATTCTCCCAGACTCGCTATCCGGGTTGACTAAGATCCTTTCTGGTCTTCGTCGCCGAGAAGCGATTTTCGTTGGGCAAGCGACATTGCTCCCATCACGCATTCTGGTGAAACAATTGCAAAAAGATCAACTTCCCCGTTCGCACGACATTGATTTCGACAGGGGCTGGCAGAATGATCCCCTCCCTGATGAACTCTTGACGGAGATTGGAAACAGATGGCGAATTCAGCGGAGAGATCCGACAGGGCAATGAAGAAGGAGGATGGTTAACGGTCGTCCTGCCGGATGAAACCCAACTCGAGGTCACCACAGTGGGCTACCCAGACTTGGCGGACGAGTATGACCATGGCCTGGAGGTCGAGCACGATCTGCCTGCCGCGCCCGGCGCGGGGGCAGGGGAATAGAACGGATATTAGGCCCGACTTCATCCTCTGGATACGCAACAAAAACACGAAATCGGTCCGTGTCGTGTTTCTCGATCCCCACGGGCTTCACCATGAAGGGATCGTGGACAATGACCGCTTTGCGGCCATTGAGAAACTGCGGGTCATTGGTGCTAATAAGAAGTTCGGGACAAAGAGAATCGAATTGGACGGCTACATCCTTGCCCCGGCGGATACATCCCCGGACAAAATCCCTGGCGCCAAGGGAAAGACTTGGGAGGATTTGGAAAAAGATTATCCGCTTTTCCGACAGGAAGGATCTTATGTTGAAAAAATATTTTCCTCTATGCCATAAAAATGCAGACTGAAATTCAATAACGTAGGCGCCAGAAGTTGTCGGCGTGTTTCCTTGCATTCCCGGCCATCGAGAACCTGGCGGACAAGTCCGAGGGGGCCAAGGTCAGGATCAGGGTCGAGGGAACTTCGGCTGCCGGCTTCGATCCATCATGGCTGCGTAATGCCGTGGACGAACCGCTCGACGAGGCGGATATCGGGGGGATACCTGAGGGATAGGAGAATCTGTTAAGGTAATTATATAATGATGAGCTGTGAGGAGATGAGCAAAGAGATTCGTGATAAATACATTATGCCGGGAGCAGCTATTTTGCGGTCATTTCTGATATGTACAAGGAACTGGATAACAGTTAAAGAGGCTACGAAACACACGAAAGGCACGAAACGAGAGATGATGACCTTGCGTCTTTTTTCTGAAAAATTGAAGCTCCCCGCAGCAAGCTGCGGGGAATCTCCGTATGTAAGGTAAAAAGCATAGTATTCGCTCGCTAACCCCGCCGCAAGCAGCGGGGAATGCGCTCGCTATGCATGTTCAAATACCGTTCAGCCCTTATCTCGGCAGCGGTGATGGGCAAGATCGACGTGCGCGAGGAGGTTATTTCATGAAACCCTTTACACCGGACAGCCTGCCCCTCGACCGTGTTGACTGGGCCGCCCATGTTTCCCTGATCGGACAGGCGAACGCCGCCCTGGCCAGGTATGACGGCATGCTCCAAGGGGTGGTCAACCCGGCAGTGCTGCTTTCGCCTTTGACCACCCAAGAGGCCATGCTTTCTTCCCGCATCGAGGGCACCCAAGCCGGTATGGAAGAGGTGCTGGAATATGAGGCTGCGCTCAAGAAACTCGTCGCCAACTGGCGGGCGCTCATCGATCAACGGCTGGCCGCGACGGAGAGTAGTCTTTTCGGCAAAGCTATGAGGAATCCGGCGTGAAGCAAAAAAGCTTTGAAAAGATAGCGATTCCTACTGAGGGAGAAGCGGTTGAACTTAAGGAATCCGTGGGGGAGTGGAAAGAAATCGTCAAAACCTGCGCAGCCTTTGCGACGGCACATGGCGGCCGTATCTTTATCGGAGTCGCGGATAATGGCCAGCCAGTCGGTGTTCAGATCGGCAAAGGGACACTGGAGGACCTCACCAACAAGATAGTCCAAAACACCAATCCGAAGACCGTCCCGGCTGTTGCTATAATCCAAAGAAAAGGTAAGATTGTCATTACGCTCGATGTGCCGGAAAACCCTGCGAAGCCGGTATATGCCTTCGATAAACCATTGCGTCGTTCCGGCAGGACGAACCAGACACTCTCGCCAGCCGAGGCGGCCGACCTTTATTTCGCTACACGTGGAATTACTTGGGATGAGACGATATTGGACGAGGCATCCCTCCAGGACATCAATGTTGAAAAAGTACGGAGTTTTTTGGGGCGGGCAAGAAATGAACGGCGACTGAATGCAGGCGCCGATACGCCTGCCGATCAAGTACTGCGTCAACTGAATCTGATTCGGGACAAGAAAACCACTATTGCGGCAATTTTGCTCTTCGGAAAAGAGCCGGAGCGGTTGATGCCCCAGTCTGCCTTACGGTGCGCGCGTTTCAAGGGCGACGATACGGTTCATTTCCTCGACATGAAGGTTATAGAAGGATCCGTTATCGATCAGGTCGAAGAGGCGATGGCGTTTGTTCGGCGCAACACAAGCATGGCGGTAAAGATCGAGGGAAAACCGGAACGGACCGAGCAATGGGAATATCCGCTGGACGCGGTCCGCGAGGCGATCACCAATGCGGTGTGCCACCGCGACTATGCCGATTCCGGAAATGTCCAGGTACGGATTTTCGATCACGGTCTTGAGGTATGGAATCCCGGAACGTTGCCGGCGGGGCTTACCGTGGACGATCTGCGCCGGAACCATGAGTCCAAGCCGCGAAACAAGTTGATTGCCCGTATGTTCTTCCTGATCCGTTACATCGAGCAGTTTGGAACCGGGACCGGCCGAATGATTGAAGAATGCCGGATGGCAGGCATCCCGGAGCCCGAGTTTGAGTCGCGCGGCGGGAGTTTCAGGGTTGTCTTTCGGAAGACTATTCCTGTGGAACGGCGATTCGCGGAAGCGGGACTGAACGAGCGGCAGTTGAAAGCGCTCAGCCTCATCGCGGAGAGAGGTCAGATCACACTATCGGAGTTTGCTCAGCTTATGAAGATGCCCAAGCGCACGCTACAACGTGACATCCAGGGCTTACTGAAGAAAGGGCTATTGGTCAAACGCGGCACCGGAAAAACCACTCGGTATGAGCCGAATAAATGACTGAAAGCAGCGACAGAATGGCGCGATTGGCGCGATAATGGCGCGATTGGCGCGATAATGGCACAATTGCTAATCCACAAGTGATTCGGACCAGTTTGCCCGAATCTGGCCCGATTCGGGGTCCAAATGGCCCGAAAGTGAGCCGGAACGTGCGCCGCTGGTGAGCCAAAACCCGGCGAAAATTAAGGGGAAAACGCATATCTGGGCTGAAACATGAGCTGCAATTGAGCTGAGGGATAGGGCGAACTGTTAAGGGTAATTATATAATGATGCGATGTGAGGAGATGAGCAAGGAGATTCGGGATAAGTGTATCATTCCGGGCAATCATGCCAGGAGTAAATATTTTGCGGCCATTTCTGAACTGGTGCAGTTAAGAAATACCGATCCGGATAACAGGGCCTTTTATCAGAAAGAGATCGACGGTATTTATTCCCTGGTCAGGGACGAAATCCTGACCTCGCAAGCCAGGCCCATATCGCCGGTCAAATTCGGCACCTCGGGCTGGCGCGGCATTATCGGGAAAGACCTGACGGTCAAGTCGGTAGGCCAGGTGACCCAGGCCATCTGTGATATGTACAAAGAGCTGGATAACGGTTCGGCGTTGGGTTCGAATCTGGGGGTGGGGAGCTATAAAGAGGCCAGGGAGCGGGGTTGTGTCCTGGGCCATGACAATCGATTTGGCGGCGAGATATTTGCGCAGGCCGTGGCGGAGGTATTGACTGCCCACGGCTTCCGGGTTCACTTTGCCGGTGAGTCCACCACCGGTGTCCTTTCCGCTGCGGTTATGGAGCTGGATGCGGCCTTTTCCTGCAACCTGACCCCGAGCCACAACCCCCTGGAGTATGGCGGCTTTAAGTTTAATGCGGCGGACGCCGGCCCGGCCGCGCCTGAGATAACAAAATTTATCCAGGAGAAGGCGCAAGAGATCATCGAGGGAGACCTGCCGGTAAAGAAAGTCGTTGACTCCTCTCTCATAACCCCGTTTAATGCCCTGGACGTCTGGAAGGGTCTGATTAGGAAAAACAAGGGTATCCACCACATTGATTATGACGCCATCATTGAAGAGTTTGGCCGGAGAGATGATGTTGTGGTAGCCGTGGACTGTGTCCACGGCGCCAGCCGCATACACATCAGAGACCTTTTGGGCGGGGCTTCAACTGACCGATTAATCATTCTCCGCGGAGAGGATGACCCCACGTTTGGTGGCGTGGCCCCGGAGCCGTCCGGCAAAAACATGCGGTTGGTAAATGAAGCGCTTAAGGCCCGCAAGGAGAGGTTAAGGCTTGGGGTTATCATGGACCCGGATGCAGACCGTATCCGGTTTACCGACGGCAGGGTAGAGATAGAGATGAATCAATTCGGGGCCCTGGCTTACCATTATCTGCACGAGGTCAAAGGCATTAAGGGCCTGGTGGCGAAGACCGTGGCTACCAGCAATTTTGCCAATGCCATAGCCGCTCAATTAGGCGAGGAGGTCTTTGAGCCCAGGGTCGGGTTTAAGGAATTTAAGCCGGTTATAGATCGGGCCGTGGTCTGTTTTGAGGAGAGCGACGGTATTACCATAAAGGGGCATACCCCGGAAAAGGACGCCTATATAGGGCTTATCCTGGCCCTGGCCATGACCCTTCATCTCAATCAGAATCTGGGCCGGTATCTGGCCGAGGTGCAAGATAGGTTCGGCCATTTCTATGCCGCCCGGGATGCCGTGGTCGTGTCACAGCGGGGGGAAGAACTATCGACCACCCTGAGTGCCTTATCCCGGTATGTAACCGGCACGAGATTAAAGGTCGGTGCGGCAGAAAAGGTGGTGCGGCAGGTCCTGACGGTTGACGGCCACAAGATGGTTTTTGAAGAAGGGAGTTGGCTTTTAATCCGGCCTTCCGGTACGGAACCCAAGATCAGATTCTATGTGGAGGCCCGTACTGAAGAAGGTAAAAAAGACCTGTTCGATACGGCCAGGGGGCTGTTAAGGGAGATCGGATTGATTTAAGCTCTCGGCTATCAGCATGAAGCCGGTTCACCGTTTACTGTTGACCGTTTACCGAAAGAAAATATCGAACAACGGTTAACGGATAACGGATAACAAACATGCTGACGGCCGAAAGCTTTTTAGAGATGGAGTGATTTAGTATGTCTGACTTAGATATGAGCCTAAACAAGGTGCCTGAAAAGTTGCAGTGCGTCCATCTTATGGGTATCTGCGGGACAGGCATGGGCGCCTTGGCCGGGATGCTTAAGGAAAAAGGCCTTGAGGTCACCGGTTCCGATACCCAGGTCTATCCGCCTATGAGCACTTTTCTGGCCTCTCTCGGCATCAAAATCTTTCAGGGCTATAGCCCGGATAACCTGGGTCACGATCCGGACCTGGTCATTGTCGGCAACGTGATCCGCCGCGAAAATGAAGAGGCACGAGGCCTGGCCGAAAGGAATATCCCCTTTGTCTCTTTTCCACAGGCGTTGAAATACTTTTTTTTAAGAGAAAAGACTCCGCTGGTGGTGGCCGGTACACATGGAAAGACCACTACGGCCTCCATTTTGGCCGCCATACTGGAACATGCCGGGCTGGATCCTGGTTTCATGATCGGGGGTATCGTCAAGGGGTTCGGGCGCAATTATAAACTGGGCAAGGGGCCTTATTTTGTAATAGAGGGCGATGAATATGATACGGCCTTTTTTGATAAGGGTCCCAAGTTCCTGCACTACCAGCCCCATATAGCCATATTGACCAGCGTGGAGTTCGATCATGCCGATATCTATCGGGATCTGGCGGAGGTAAAGGATGCCTTCCGGCGTTTTGTCCGGATTATCCCGGCGTCAGGCGCCTTGGTGGCGCATACCGAGGACGGGATAGTAAGAGAGGTTATTAAGGATGCCCCCTGCCCGGTTATAGGATACGGTGAAGATAAGGGGTTGACATGGACCCTGGCAGGTTGCCTGACTGAAGGAGAAGGAGTGAGGTTTTCCGTTAAAAAAGAGGGCGGATTCTATGCCGAATTCATCAGCCCGCTTATAGGCAGGCACAATGCTCTTAATACCCTGGCGGTCATAGCGGTGTTGGACAGGATAGGCCTTTCGCCGGAGGCGATTCAGGCCGGACTGTCTTCCTTCCAGGGGGTATGCCGCAGGCAGGAGGTAAGGGGTATAAAGAATGATGTCACGGTCATCGACGATTTTGCCCACCACCCTACGGCCGTGCGCGAGACCCTTCTGGCCCTCAGGGCTGCTTATCCGGGGAGGCGTTTGATAGCGGTTTTTGAACCACGAACCAATTCCAGCCGTCGCAGGGTATTTCAGGATGATTATGCCCTTTCATTTGATGCGGCTGATTCCATAATTGTGCGTGAACCGCCTGGTCTGGAAAATATCCCGGAACAGGATCGCTTCTCTTCCAGGAACCTGATTGAGGATTTAAAGACACGGGGCCGGACTGCCTATTATTTTCCCGACACAGACGGCATATTAGGATTTTTGAAGGAACATGCCAGGGGAGGGGATGTAATTGCCATTATGTCCAACGGCGGTTTTGACAATATCCATGAAAAATTGCTGGCTATTTTATAAGGTTACGAAATGAGGCCTCATTCAAATTTCGCTTGACAAATATAAGTGATGGTTATAAAAGAGTCGCAGCTAAAGGTATAAGGGGGAGGCTTGACCGAGATGTCTGAAGAGCACGTATCGACTGGAGGAAGAGAAGGGGGACACAAGCAGGCCGGCGGGGGGTTAGGTATGCTGGCTGCTGGTTTTGTAGTAGCCATTGTGGTTGGCTGGCTTCTTTATCCGGCTATTGTCATGTCTTCGAAGCCTCAACCCATTAATTTCAACCATAAGGTGCACGGCGTAGAAGGAGCGGGATTAGCCTGTGACGGTTGCCATACTTTCCGTGAAGATGGCAGTTTTACCGGCATTCCCAGGCTGGACAATTGTATCCAGTGTCATGCATCGGCGCAGGGTGAGAGTCCGGAAGAGGCCAAGTTGGTCGAACAGTATGTCACGCCCAATAAGGAGATACCGTGGCTTAGTTATTCCTATCAGCCATTGTGTGTCTTCTTTTCCCATGCCGCCCATGTCAAAATGGCTCAACTGGAATGCACGACATGCCATGAGGATATGAGCAAATCCAGTAGCAGTCCTCCGGTAAAGGTCTATAGAATATCAGGCTACAGCAAGAATACCATGTCCATGGAAGCGTGTGAGGATTGCCACGCCAAAAAGGGCACGAGCAATGCCTGTTTTGTGTGTCATAAATGATGTTGGGAGCTTGTTTAACCAAAAGTCTTAAAGAGGGTTAACCTATGAAATTAGATCGTAGAGGATTCCTGAAATTTGCTGCTGGGGGTGTGATAGGGACCTTGGCCACGCCCATACCCTGGGACCTGCTCGATGAATCGGCTAAATTTACCGACCTTTGGGCCCCGGAGCCCGCAAAGGGACCGTCTTCATTTGTTCATAGCACCTGCCGGCTTTGCCCGGGAGGCTGCGGTATAACTCTGCGGCTGGTTGAGGACAAATCGGGCCGCGATGAGTGGCGGGGCTGGCATCATAAAGAATTTATAGACAGGCGCAGGCTTCCGGCAGTGCCGCTTCGGGCGGTTAAGATTGCCGGTAACCCTGACCACCCGGTAAACCGCGGCGGGATTTGCCCGCTGGGAGCGGCCGGCTTGCAGCTCTTATACGGGACAAACCGTATAACCGCTCCGCTTAAGAGGACAAATCCCAAGGGAGAAGGTGAGGCCGCATGGGAAAAGATTACCTGGGATGAAGCCCTCAATATAGTGACCGGAAAATTAAGGGAAATACGGGAAGCTGGCAATTCGCATACGGTAGCCTGTATCCTGGATAACAAAAAAGGACTGACCGCGGAATTAATAGACCGGTTTTTCCGCGCCTATGGTTCTCCCAACGTGATTACTATGCCCTCACAGGAGGATGTCGAGACCGTAGGCCTGTCATTGATGCAGGGAACAGGCGGGCACCTGGCCTATGACCTGGAAAACAGCAAGTACGTCTTGTCCTTTGGGGCGGCATTGCTGGAGGGCTGGGGCGCCCCGGTCCATAACATGATGGTGTTTGGAAAATGGCAGGAGGCGAATGAGCATACCCTGGTCCAGATAGAACCAAACTGTTCCATTACTGCCTCCAAGGCTGATAAATGGCTGGCGGTAAAACCGGGGACTGAGGCTGCCTTGGCCTTGGGCATGGCCAACGTCATTGTTACGGAAGGGTTATATGACCATTCATCCGTCGCACGTTGCCAGGGATTTGAAGGATTCAAGGCGCTCCTTGAGAGTGAATATGATCCCCGTAAAGTCTCAGAGATAACGGGGATTCCAACGGTAGTTATTGCCAACACAGCCCGTGCCTTTGCCGTGACGAGGCCTGCGGTTGCGGTCTATGGCCGCGGCCAGGGAGTGATGTCCGGCAACCTGGCGGAATTTATGAGCATCTATAGCCTCAATGCCTTGGTGGGCAGTATCGGCGCAAAGGGCGGGGTGGTTGTACAGCGGGAGGTGCCGTTTAGTTCCTGGCTGGCGCTGGCAACAGATGCGGTAGCCCAGCAGGGACTCGCCCAGCCACGGATCGATGGGGAAGGCGGGGAGATTAAACATGGCGTTTGCATGGCGCATAACTTGACCGCAGCGCTTAAGAGCGGCGCGGTTAATGCCCTGGTAGTCCACGAAGCCAATCCGTGCTATGCGCTGCCCAGGGCCAATAAGTTCGAGGAAGCGGCGGCGAAAGTGCCCTTTGTGGTGGCCCTTACGAGTTGTATGAATGAAACCGCCCGGTCGGCAGATATTATTTTGCCGGTTGCTTCTTATCTGGAAAGGCTGGAGGATGTAACTTCGGCGGCCCGGGTTCCTTACGCCTCCATGAGTTTGACCCGGCCCGTTCTGGCTAATGTGCCTGAGGCCAGGCACCCCGGAGATGTCTTTCTGACTTTGGCCAGGGCCATAGGCGGAAGCGTCAGTAGCTCGCTTCCCTGGGATAACTTCGAGGCCTTGCTCAAGGAAAAAGTCGGTGGGATTTTTGCCTCCAGACGCGGCCGGATCGGAGATCAGGAAGTGGCCATGCTCGGCTCGTCAGATGAGCTATGGGAAGGTCTCAATGCCGGGAAGTGCTGGTATGAGGATCCGATATTTGGAGGCGGGGGGCTTACATTTAGTCCTCAGGGCCGGACGCCGCGCCTTGAGCCGGTAAGCTGGATGAAGGCTTCTCGAGAGTTTCCGGTGCTTTTAGTGGCTTATGAGAATATCAATATAGCAAATCGCAGGGCAGTGGACACGTTGCCCTATCTAACAAAAAATATCGATAACACTGTCCTTCAGAAACATGACCTTTTGGTTCGGGTAAATCCGGAGACGGCCGGCCGGTTGAGACTGGTTGAAGGGGATGCGGCCACAGTTCAATGTCCTGCCGGAAGATTATCAGTTCGTGTTCACATGGATGTGGGTATGATGCCGGATGTTATCGGCATCCCCCTCGGACTGGGGCATAGCAACGATGACCCGTTTTTGACCGGAAAAGGCGTTAATGCCTATGAGGTACTCGAGCCGGAATTAGACCCGGTGACTGGCCTGGCTGTGTGGTGGGGAACGCGGGCTAAACTTATAAAAGTATGAGGTTGAGATATGAGTGAGCATCATGAGGTCGCCAGCAAAGAAAAATACGGCATGGTTATTGACCTGGATAAGTGTACGGGCTGTGGCACATGTACGGTAGCCTGTCTTTCAGAGAATAACCATTACGTTCGGGAAGATGAGTCGGATAAACTCCATAGCGTTACCTGGATGAAGGTCTATAAGGTGACGAACGGCGCGCCGTTTCCAAATACAAAGGTGGCTTTCATCCCGCGTCCCTGTATGCACTGCGATCACCATACACCGTGCGTTTCAGTGTGCCCGGTCATGGCTACAGACTACAATCCGTTAACCGGCATTGTCAGTCAGATTTACACCAGATGTATAGGTTGCCGGTACTGCGTTGGGGCCTGCCCTTACCATGCCCGATATTTCAACTGGTGGGATCCGGTATGGCCGGAAGGCATGCATAAATTATTGAACCCGGATATGTCCCCGCGTATGCGCGGTGTGGTGGAGAAATGCAGCTTTTGCAATCACCGGCAACAAAAGGCCAAAGATAAAGCCTACGTGGAAGGCCGGAAGGAACTGAAGGATGGCGAATATGTGACCGCCTGCGCCGAGGCCTGTCCCACCGGGGCTATTACCTTCGGTAACATGAAAGATCCGGAAAGCGCCGTAGCCAAACTTATTAAGAGTCCGGGGGCCTTCCGGTTGCTTGAGAAGCTGGGCACTGAGCCGAAGGTCTATTATTTGAGCAGTGAGTCCTGGATCAGAGAATTAGCGGATAATGCGTTGGGGAGAAAGAGGACGGGCGGTCTGGCTTAAAAACAAGGGTTAAATCCTGAATTTTGGTTGAAAAGAGGGGAAGTATATGGATCGTGCATGGATACCAGAAGGGGTTCAAAGATGTGGCGCCGGGGCCTTTTTTTCATGGATGGCGCTTTGGTTGTTCGTGCTGGGCGCTGCCGTAAGTACAGCCCTGTTGATACTCTGGAAGGGCCTGAATCAGACGAATATGAATGATTACTTCGGGTTCGGCGCCTGGATCACTGTCGATCTAGGGGTGATCGCCCTTGGCGCCGGGGCCTTTTTCAGCGGCTTTCTTACCTACGTGGTACGGGTAAAGGAACTCAAGGCCCTTATTAATTTTGCCGTTATCATCGGGTTCATCTGTTACAGCAGCGCTCTATTGATACTGACCCTGGATATCGGCCAGCCACTTCGGGGTTGGTTCGGTTACTGGTTCCCCAACATCCACTCCATGCTGACCGAAGTTATCTTTTGCATCACCCTGTATTTTACGGTTTTGACTATTGAGTACGTACCCTTAATCCTCGAAAACCGGAAGATCTACGCTAATCCGGTGGCACACACCCTGAGCCACAATTTTCATGAGGCCATGGCCATCTTTGCGGCCATAGGCACATTCCTTTCCTTCTTCCATCAAGGTTCTTTGGGCGGCATGTATGGTGTAATGTATGCCCGGCCTTTTGCCTTCCGGGAAGGCTTTTTTGTCTGGCCGTGGACATTTTTTCTCTTTATCTTCTCGGCGATTTCCACCGGACCGACGTTCACCGTTCTTGTCACCATGATCTTGCAGAAGGTGACCAAAAAACGGCTGGTGCCGCGGGAGTCGCTTTCCGTCCTGGCCAAGATAGCCGGTTGGTTGCTTTGCGGTTATGTTATTGCGAAGACAGTGGATACCTATTACTGGGCTACGCATATCCTCCCGGCTAGAGGGCTTACCTTTGCCGAGCAGTACCATGGATACCAGTATGGTATGTGGCTGCCGTTCGTAGAGATTGGTTTGTGTGGTGTAATCCCGGCCCTTATCCTTATCATCCGCCGCCTGCGCGAGAATGACAAATGGCTGGCACTTGCCTGTGTCCTGGCTTCGACTGGCGTGGTTCTTAACCGCTTTATCTTTACTGTGCAGACGCTGGCCATGCCCGTGTATCCATTTGACAAGTGGTATACCTACTTCCCGAGCTGGCAGGAATGGATGACCTCACTGGCCGTAATTGCTTATGGCGCCTTGATTATCTCTCTTTCCTATCGTTACCTGCCGGTATTTCCGTATGAAAGGGATTTGAATCCGCCGGCCAGATAGATTTATAAATCTTTTAAAGTACACGGGAGGCCTGCTTTATATCAATAAAGCAGGCCTTTTTTGTGGCTGGCGGTTATTGCCGCCAGATTATGGTGTCTTTCTTATAATGAGTGTCGTCTTTAGAAGGGTGGTCAAGATTATAATGCAGCCCCCGGCTTTCCTTACGCAGGAGGGCACAGGTGACGATCAATTCCGCTACAGTGGCCAGGTTGCGCAGTTCTAAGAAATCCCCGGTTATTATGTAATCCCAGTAATGTTGCTGTATCTCTTTTTGTATAAACTCGAGACGTTTTTGGGCCAGGGCCAGGCGTTTGTCTGTCCGCACAATGCCTACATAGTTCCACATGAGACGGCGTATCCCGTCCCAGTTGTGAGATATAAGTACCGATTCCTGCAGGTCCACGGCTCCACCCGGATCCCAGGGCGGAACTGAGGGCGGGGTATAGGAAGATTTAGGCCCTATCTCTTCGATGGATGAAAGTAAGGCCTGATAGGCAAAGACGACCGCTTCCAGCAGAGAATTAGAGGCCAGGCGATTTGCCCCATGTAGCCCGGTGCAGGCGGTCTCGCCTATGGCGTAAAGGCCGCTGATACTGCTCCGGGCATAAATATCGGTTAATATACCTCCACACATGTAATGGGCGGCGGGTACAACCGGAATGGGTTCTTTGGTGATGTCAACGCCCAGGGAGAGACATTTCTGATAAATATTGGGGAAACGATTCCTGATAAAATCCGCCGGGCGGTGACTGATATCCAGATAGACGCAATCATCGCCGCTCTTCTTGAGCTCGGCATCTATAGCGCGGGCCACAGTATCCCGCAGGGCCAGGTCTTTCAGGGGATCATATTTTTCCATAAAGGCCCGTCCGTGTTTATCAATCAGGATACCTCCTTCCCCCCGGACGGCCTCTGAGATAAGAAAGTTCTTGGCCTTGGGGTGATAGAGGCAGGTGGGATGAAATTGAACAAATTCCATGTTGGCCATCCTGGCCCCGGCCCGGTAGGCCATGGCCATGCCGTCCCCCGTGGCGATGTCCGGATTGCTGGTGTAGAGGTAAACCTTTCCGGCCCCGCCCGTGCAGAGGAGGGTTATCCTGGACCGAAAGGTATGGATTGACCCTGTTTGGGTGTCCAGAACGTAGGCCCCAAAGCAGGTCTCCTGGTTGTTTTTACCCTTTTTCTTTAACAGCTTGCCCCTGGTCAGGAGGTCGATAGCAATATGGTTTTCATAGATGGTGATGCGCGGATTTTCTCTGGTCCTGGCTACAAGGGCCCGCTCGATCTCCTGTCCGGTGAGATCCTGGGCATGGACGATACGCCGGCGGGAGTGACCGCCTTCCTTGCCCAGGTCAAAGTATGTCTGGTTTTCCGGCCGTGTAGTAAATTGTACCCCGATATCCACTAACTCTTTGATCCTTTCCGGGGCCTCCTTTACGACCAGCTCCACTACATCCGGACGAGACAGGCCATCTCCCGAGCGCAGGGTATCTGCGATATGCAGTTCAAAGGAGTCGTCCGGGCCTGTGACCACGGCAATTCCCCCCTGGGCGAGATTGGTGCTGGTATCCATCATGGCTTTTTTGGTGATGATTGTTACCTCACCATAACGCGCCGCTTTCAAGGCAAAGCTGAGTCCGGCAATACCGCTGCCGATGACCAAAAAATCAGTTTTAATTTCCACTTAAATCTCCCCATGGTATTTGTAAGGCAATCGATTATTGCTATTATTCCAAATTTGGGTATCATAGGGCAATACATTATTTTTAGCAAGCTTGAGATGGTTTTGTAAAAAGTCAATTTTTCACGCAAAGGCGCAAAGACCGCGAAGTAAATCAGAAAAGGCTATTAATCTGGAACTCAGGAAATCAGGAAAAGATAAACCCTCTTTATTTGGAAATGAAAATCTGGAAATCAAGAAATCAGGATTAAAAGATTTTTTCATGAGTTCCTGAGTTCCAGATTTTATTCTTTTTGCGTCCTTGGCGGCGTTGCGTGATATTTTGGACCTTTTACGAGTTCAGCAAGCTTAACAAGCTCATTTCATCTAAGGGGTTATGCAGCATTATGATTAAGGTAGTTGTGTTTGACTGCGACGGGGTCATGTTTGATTCACGGGAGGCCAACCGGGCCTTTTATAATCATATATTGGCGGCCTTCGGACGTAAGGAGATGACCGAAGAAGAACTATTTTATGTACACATGCACACGGCCGATGCCTCTATAGCTCATCTTTTTCGAGGCAGGGAAGAACTGGAGTCAGCGCAGCAGTATCGGCTTGACACGGATTATACCCCATTTCTTCCCCTGATGATAATGGACCCCGGATTGAAGGAGTTTTTAAGGTATCTGCAACCGAAGTACAGGGTGGCTATTGCCACTAATCGGACCACAACCATGGATAAGCTCCTCGAGATTTTTGAACTCAAAAGTCGTTTTGATATGGTGGTTTCAGCCCTGGATGTCGCCAATTCCAAGCCACATCCCGAACCCCTGCTGAAGATAATGGACAGGTTTAAGGTCTTGCCTCAAGAGGTTATTTATATCGGTGATTCGGAGCTGGACGAAAAAGCGGCCGGCGCCGCCGGTATTCGCCTTATAGCCTACAAAAATAAAGGGTTAAAGGCGGCCTATCATGTGGATAGTTTTCACGAAGTTATCCCCATATTAGAGGATAATTGTTCTTCATAACCTGCCTTTTCCGCCATCCCCGCCTTTTCATCTACCTGTAATAATATTATGGCCCCGATGATAAAGAAGACTGCCACGGACAATATCCCCCAACGCAGGCTTCCGGTAAGGTAGATCAGAAGGCCGTAAGACAGGGGGCCGAAAATAGAGGCAAAACGGCCGGAGATAGCAAAGAATCCGAAGAATTCCGCCGCGTGTGAGACAGGTGTAAGCAGGCATTGCAGGGCACGGGATGCCGCCTGACTTCCTCCCAGCACCAGCCCGGCCAGAAAACAGATAATCCAGAATTCTTGCCGTGCTTCCAGAAGCCATCCCAGAAAAAAGGCCCAGATCACGGCTATCACCCAGATAAAGAGGGTGCAGAGTATGGTTCGTTTGTGGCCCAGACGATCGCTGACATAGCCGAAGAATATGGAGCCGATAAAGGCCACTGCCTGGATAAAGAGAAAGAGAAAGATGATCTCCCGGGTCTGCATCCCCACCACCTCGGCGGCAAAGACAGAGGTCATAACAACGATGGTTTCTATGCCGTCATTATAGAATAGGAAGGCGATGAGAAATAAGGATAATGCGCGGAACTTTTTGATCCGGGAGAGGGTGCGTTTTACCCGGGCGAGGCCGATAGCCGCGTAACTCCTGTCACGCCCCGGCGTATCTCCGACTTTAACCCTTTTCCTATCCGTTTTCTTCTCTCGAACCCATAGAAAAGTAGGCAAGGAAAACAATGCCCACCAGATGGCCACGGAGAGAAAACAGGCCTGTACGGTAAATGTTATACGGCCTGCTCCGGGGATATAGAGGCCGTTCAGCATAAATAGGTTTAGTACCAGTAGGGCGGCGCCTCCTATGTAGCCGAAGGCCCATCCCAGACCGGAGACGCGGCCGACATTGGCGGGCGTGGTCATCTGTGGCAGAAAGGCATTGTAAAAGGCGTTGCCGCCGGAAAACCCGATATTGGCCATGATGAAAAAAAACGCCCCTGACCGGACATCTCCGGGGTGCACCAGGTACAGGAGGGCGGTAAATATAATCCCGGTATAGCAGAATCCGGCCAGGAATGCCTTTTTGCGTTGTGAAAAATCGGCTATCGCGCCCAGGATGGGGGCGGTGAGGGCGGAGACAGCCATACTAAGCGATACGATAACGGCAAAAAGTGTCGCCCCATGGATGTGCAGCCCGGCGACGAAGACCCCCCTTTCTCCCCCGGCTACCTCCAGGGCAAAATATTTGTTAAAGATCACCGCCAGGATAGTGGTGGCAAAGGCCGAATTGGCAAAGTCATACATTGCCCAGCCGAAGATCTGTTTGTCGCGCAAGGTCGCCAGCATACGCCTAATTTATGAGAATAAGGGAGATCAAAATTTCAGGAAAGATACCATTGAGTAGGAGGGTTTTGCAAGGAGAATGAGGTTTGGAGTTTCCTGAGCTTTTTAAAGGGGTTTTTTATAATGCTTCGATTTTAATGATAATTTTGCATTTCTTATGTGAACCCCTAGTCTCTTCGCTTCACGGCTTGCGCAGCGACCCTTTCGAGGCTCGCAGGCGGGGAATACTTACCCCTTCCAGCCACTAAAGGGCTGGCTTTCCCCTTCCTACGTGCCCTCGATGGGTACCCCGCTGCTCCAGCAAGTTTCGCTCAGAAACATAGAGGTCCCCTAAAACTCAGAAAACTCCAGGAATGAGGTCCGGTGGTATTTAAAGGTATGTGACCGGCGAGTACAAACTATTTAAGCTTAAAGTCAACCCGGCTGTTTTTTAATGATTCCTTATTCTCCGGCTGAAGGGTCTTCGGCTCGACCAGAAAAATCTTTTCCTGTTCGATCTGCTTGGATTTCAGGATGTAATCCTTGACCTTCAACGCACGTTGTGAGGCTAACAGCCGAAGGTCATCATCTTTCACTTCGATATGCGTAAAGATCAACTTTTCCATCTCGGGCACAGGCAGGTCTTTGGCGATGCCGATGATATTCCTGGGCTTTGGAAACTTCTCGTTTTTATATGCCTTCTTCAGATATTTCGCATATTCGGACCCCTCTATCTTAATCTCATCTACAGATATCGCTGTCTGCCCTTCTTTAATCATATCCTTTAATTTCTGCGCCCTTATCTTTTTATCGAAAATATACTTTCGCAGCCCTTCCCTGTCCTTCTCGGTGTCCACGTGTCCTGTTATTTCAAGTTTCAGTGACGGCCTCTCATATAATGCCTTGATAAGGGTGTCAAGTTTTTTGATTTCATGTTCGCTTATATCGGGACTGCCGTAATCGAACTCCACGTAACTGAGTTCCTCCCCTCCTCCGAAAATCGCCCCGAGGAGCGCGAAGGGGGCCGTGGCCGCCTTTTCGAGGATATTCAGAATAATTTTTATTATTATCCTGCCGACGCGGAATTTCGGATCGTCGAGCGACCCGGTAACAGGGATGTCGAGATTTATTTCCCCATTTCTGTTTTTAAGAAGGGCGATCGCAAGCCTGACAGGCAACTTTGTGGCATCGGGACTCTCGACCCTATTGCCGAGCGTAAACCGGTCAAGGAAGATACGATTCTGGGAATCAAGCTTTCTCTTTACTATCAGGTACTGCAGATTAAGAAACAGTTTCCCCTTCTCTATTGTATAGCCCATGTGTTTCCCTGAATAAGGGGTGAAAGGGCCCATTTCAATATCCTTGAAGTCCACTTTTAAATCAACATACAGGTCTTTCTTCAGTGGGTTTATCTTGCCCGTGATCTCGATCGGCGCATAGTTCTCAAGTTTGCTTCTGACGTCAACATCCGCCAGTTTGGTCTCCTCGGATGATAGGCCTGATATCCTGCCCCCGATTTTTAGTAGATTGGCGGTATATGTCGGCTTGATGGATTTGTCTGTAAAATTAACCGTTCCACCCTGAAGGGTTAACTTCTCTATCTTTATCAGCTTGCCCGTTTTTTCTTCTTTATCAAGCCCGGGTTTATCCTGACCCTGCGCTTTTTCACCTTGAGCTTCCATTATGTTCTGAACATTGAGAGAGCCGTCAGCATTTATTACCAGGCGTGAATAGAAATCTGTAAGCGCAATACCATTGATTTTGACATATAAAGGATCGTATGCCACATCGACTTTATTAAGGTAAAGGGATTTACATTTCAGAAAATCATCACCATCGGCCTTGTCAATGGATGAAAAGCTCGATACTGCGGCATCACCCCTGTATATAAGTTTCATCCTGGAAGCCTTTGAATAACCGGCTGAAAGATTCCCTTTAGCGTTGATATTGCCGTCGGTCACTATTATTTTTATCTTATCTGTAAAATAGGGCTGAAGGGGGGTGATATCGATACCCCTTACATCAAGTTTTATATCTGCAAACGCAGGGTCTATGCCTATTGAACCGGTTGCGGAAACTGAGCCCTTTCTGCCAAGAGTAAATGAAAGAGCGGTTGAGGCCATGCTGTCTTTTGCGGTGGAGACATGTTCCATCTCAAGCCTGAGTTTCTCTGCGGACAGTTTGACGGTTCGATACGGTTTCATGTCCTGAAACCTGACCGTATATTTTTCTACAAGCAGTTTATTCAGTAACGCAAGCCATGGTTTTTCCGCCTTTTCATCAGAAGGGGGTAACAGTGTTTGCAGATTCAACGTTCCGTCCTTTGCGTGCCTGACCGTCACAATGCCGTCCTGTGTGGAGAAATTACCGACTACGACCTGTTTTTTTACAGGATCGATCCCAAGGTCTCTGACGTTGATTACCGGTACATTGAGAAATTCATCCTCATGGTCCCGGACCTTTAATTCCTTTAACTCCAGATTGCCTTTTATGTTGATCGACGGTTCCTTCTCACTATACTGTACATAATAAATGGTGGTCATCATATCAAGGTATCCAGACAGCACCTTGAAGTTCATCTCGGAAGGGATATAGGCGAGATAGTATGGGATATCCAGATGTTTTATATTTACATCAAGCGTCGTCTCGTGTGAGTCTGCAAAAGGCTTTGACTTCCCCTTAAGTGATACAGGGTGATTATTGATTTCCGCTTCAAAGGACGGTTTTACATATTCTTCGGCAAGGTACGGCAGGTTTGAGATAAAAGGGATCGCTATGCTTAGATCCCTTACCTTATGGCGAGTTTGTTTCGGCCCGTCCCAAAAATCTACACTGCCGTTCAGTATCTGTATATTGTTTAACGAAAACCTCAGCGGTTTTGATTTTGTAGTCTCTTTCTCTCTATCCGGCCCCAAAAGATCGGAAAAATTATATGTCTTGTCTGCATTTCTTTTGACATTCAGATACGGCTTTTGAAGCCTTATCTCCTTAAAGATTAGACCTTTTTTAAAGATGGAAACACTCTGAAGATTAGCAAACAGTTCCTCAAAAGAGATGAACGTTTCGGAACCGCCAAGCTCTTTGACGGCAAAACCTTTTACTCCCAATGAAAGCGCAAAAGGGTTGACCTTTATTTCCCGGATAATAACTTCGCGGTGGAGTTCCTCAGAAAGTTTCTCTATCAGGAGTGATTTTAGGATAGGAGGCAGGACAAAGAAGCCTACTACCGTAAAGATAAAAAGTCCTATGAGTACACCTAGAAAGGCCTTTTTGTAAAAGGCGGCCGATTTGAATCGTTGTGGCAGTCTCACAGGAAGCCATCCTCAAGGTTGTTTTACAGGTAATCAAAATAAAACGGACATTCTTGCAGAAGATAAATTATTCTGCAAGAATGTCCGCTGGACTTAAGTCATAACTTATTTATAGAACCGGCTTCAGTTCCGCTCTTCGATTTTTTGCCCGGCCTTCCGGGGTGTCATTTGAGCTGACGGGGTTTGTCTTGCCGAACCCATATAGGTTAAATCGAGAGGCTTCAATCCCCTTTTGTTCCAGGTATGCCTTTACGGCCTGCGCCCGTTTTTCAGATAAGCCTAAATTATATTCATCTGATGCGGTGCTATCCGTAAAACCTTTGATGTGCATCTTCAACCCGGGATTTTTTTTCATCACCTGAGCGACGTCGTCCAGATCCGCGTAATATACTGTCTGGATATCAGATTTGTCGGTATCAAACAGGATCGTCGGCAGTATCCAGCATCCTTTTTTGTCCACTTTGGCTCCCGCAGGCGTATTCGGACATTGATCTGTGTCGTCATATACGCCGTCTCCGTCGCTGTCAACCGGTTTGGCTGCGGATTTTGGAGCGGGCGCTGGAACGGGTTTCGCAGGCGCCGCCTTCGGTGTTGATTCCTTGAGGAACACCTTTCTTACAAAATCGGCCATTGCGTCAGAGGAATTCAGTTGATCCTCAGATGTGAAAAATCCACATTGTCCGGCCTCGGCTATATCGTTCAGGAGCTGCCTGCCGTTTTTATCGTCTCCAACCAATATGGTATAAAAACAGATTCGTTCGCCGTATAAATTCTTTACTTCCTTTGCGGCGTTCAGAGGCTCCGGTCCCAGGTCTTTTCCGTCACTGACGATAATGGCCGCGATATTTCCCGCCGTTCCTTTAAAATCCTGTCCCATGGCCCTAATCGCCACATCCATCGGGGTGGTTCCACCGGGATACTCGACCTTATTCAGGCCCTTTTCAAAGCCGCTTTGGGTATAATCAGTTACGCCGTAGAACAAGGCGGTTTTTTCTTCGGTTAAACGTTTATCATGTCCAAAGGTTCTGAGCGCGCCATCGAGCTTTAAATCCGGAATAGTGCGATTCATAAGGTCAGCGGTATTTTTAGCCAGATCGAACTTCCGGTATTTTTTATATGCCTCATCCATGGACCCCGATGCGTCAAGGACCACAGCAAAATTATCTACTCTTTGTTCCAGCTCGCCTGATTGCAACCTTGGGTTAAGATTATAGGCTTGCGATATTAGGGGTGGTTTTTCTACGGTTGCGCAACCGACGAATAATACCCCGATCATTAGAAAAAATAATGCCTGCCAAATTTTTTTAATCATACCTGTCCTCCTTGTTATTTTATTATACCGGCTGGGAATCCGGCGTATGCCGAAGAAACCGACAACACAACAAAGAAAAGAATCAAAAATGAGAGCTTTTTCAAATACTTCTCCATCATATAATGTTTTTATGATCTCCCGCAAGTTTAACCAATCTATTAGCCCTTCAACTCCGAAGTGCAGTGAGGACAACGTACTGCCTTAATTGGAATGACCGACAGGCAATAATGGCACTCTTTAGTCGTTGGCTCGGCTGACGGGGTTTTATCCTGGCGCTTGAGTTTGTTGATATTGCGGATGAGGATAAAGACAGCGAAGGCGACTATTAAAAAGCTGACGATCGTATTTGCAAAAACGCCATAATTAACCGTAACCGCGCCGGCTTTCTGGGCATCGGCAAGGGAGGCATAAGGTTCGGCAACTGTTCCTTCTTTCAGTACTATGAAAAGGCTGCTAAAATCAACGTCACCTAAAAGCAGGCCGATAGGCGGCATAATGATATCGGAAACAAGTGACTTGGCTATGGCGCCAAAGGCCGCACCAATTATGACTCCAACAGCCATGTCAACCACGTTGCCCCGCATGGCAAATTCCTTGAATTCCTTTAACACATTCGTTCCCCTTTTCCTTATGATCGCCCCCGGATATAATTAGGGCTGGCTATTTGCGTCACAGAGCCTTTTCCGTATCCCCGCAAGAATGCCGGGCCGATATCTATCCAATTTCTTATACTAAAATTATGGCACACAAATCGCGCCTCAATCAAGATTTTTTTCAAAAAATGTTCGTTATTGTGCCGGCAACTAAGCACGAAGGCAGCGCTGTATGCTATATATTCGGGGTATTCGCTGTAATCGAGTGGGTAATTTTTTACTCTTCTCTATTCCCCTCTTTGGAAGAGAGGGGTTTAAGGGGAGATTTTATCAATCATGACTGTTTTAGGCTCTTATTATACGAAAGCATAGTTACTACCAAGAGTTTTCAAATCCCCCCCCGCCCCCCTTTACTAAAGGGGGGATAATAAGAAGCACGCCTTATTTTAAGAGAAAATTACCCATACTTTTTCACGATGAGCCAGATTTTTAATATGATAGATATAGATGGCCATGGGTTTGGCCCTTTTTCAACATTAGGGGCAGGTTTGACGGGAGAAGAAAAATATTGACAAAAAATAAATAGCCCATACCATGCTATGCATTGCCTCCAACCGGCAAAGTGGATATCGAAGCGCCCAGGGTCTGGAGGCCAAGGCCCAGGACTTTATTTTGTTATCACGGTGAACCCCTTAACATGAGATGGATTGCCGTAAGTATTTACCGGCTGTTGCTTAAGGTAGGAAAGCGTCTGAAGGCCAATTTCTACCTTTATCTCGCGGGAATTTTTACAATCGTAGTTTTTGCCGACAGTCTCGCGCTGAATATTACGGCGGGAATGAAACAGGCATCCTTCGACCTGATGATAAAGAACAGGATCGTCGTTCGCAAACCGGATCCGGATATCGTCATAGTGGACATCAATGAGGCGAGCCTTGCCGACATGGCGAAGGACTACGGCCGCTGGCCGTGGCCGCGCCAGGTCATGGGGGAGTTCGTCGAGCAGATAGAAAAACAGCGACCCAGAGCTGTTGTCTTCGACATTCTCTTCTCTGATCCTGATGTGTTCAACCCTGAGAGCGACGCTTATTTCAATGCCGCCATCAGTAACACAGACAACACTTTCTTCCCGGTGCTGCGTCTCGACCCGGAAAACGACAGGCTAAGCAGTGTCCTTCCTGAGCAAATTCCCGGGACAATACCCGTGCAGGGTGAGGCCATGCGGGGCAAACCGGTTGCCGTAGTCCTGCCGTTCTTTGAGGCAGCCCTGAATGGGGGACGTTTAGGCATCCACAATATCTATCCTGATAACGACGGGATTGCCCGTCAGTATCCCGTGCATCGCAGGGATTACGGTTGGCTGATTCCCTCGCTTCCGGCGCGTGTCGTCAAATGGCTCGGCATGAGTCTGCCCGAGAGAGACAATATCCTTATCAATTGGCGCGGAAAGCCTTTCGCTTATCACTATGTCAGCTTTACCGACGTGTTTTTCGACATGACAAGCAAGGACCACAGACGTTCGCAAAACGAATTCACCGGGAAAATCGTCCTTATCGGCTCCACTGCGGCAGGCCTTTTCGATGTAAAGGCCACGCCCATGGACAGGCTTCATCCGGGGGTGGAAATACTTGCCACGGCAATCGATAATCTTAAACACGACGACTATCTCCGTGTGCCTGACACCAAGTGGTTCAATCTTGTGCTTGCCCTCCTGATAATCTGGACCACAGCCATAGCATTGTTCAAAAATGTCGGTCAGGAGAAGTTCGACAGATTTTTCAGCGCCTCTCAATTCCTGCTTATAGGAATTTCCTATGTAAGCATTAACTTGATGACCGCATACATAAACCTTACCGGGCCCGTCATGCTCGGCGTGGCATATTTTACCTGTGCCAGAATTTATTCCTTTGGCGCCCGGAAGATTCTCGAAAAAAGCGCGGTCATGTCTTCTCTTGCCTCCGAAGGGAAGCTGTATGCGGCCCTGATGCTGATTCGGTTCGGCGGAGGTCCGGGCTCCGCGAGCGAAAAAGCGGTGGCGAGGATACGCAGCCTCCTGGGAAGGCACGGGATACAGGCGAGAAGCGTCGAAGCGCTCAAAGGCCTTCAGAAAGGCATCTGGGGATTATTTGAGGGAATGATTGCGGTATCATGGACCTGTCCGGCTGACGATGAAAAAGGAAGGAGTCTTATTATGAAAGAGGCGAAAACCGTGGAAGAAGCGGCTGCAGAGCTTTGGCAGACAGGGAGAGGAACCCCGGACGGAATATCGTTCATTTTTCATGAGGGGAGGATCGACGGAGGCGAACAGGCCAGGTCCGGCTGGACTTTGCTTTTTGGCGAAGCGCTGATGCGCCGGAACGAGGCAGGGAGGAAATAGCTATGAGATTTTCCAGAGATTTTTTTGTGGCAGTATTGCTTGTTTGTTTTTTGGCGCAAACAGGCATGGCAGGCGAGACCGGCACCGCTTTTAAAGCGGATAAGATAAGGGCCGAACCGTTTCTGGATGCAAAGGCAGTGGGTTCACTTGCTGCCGGATCTCGGGTGAACATCGTCAAAAGAGAAGGGGGCTGGATGCTCCTTTCGAGCCCGAAAAAGGGCTGGGTGAGGATGCTCAGCATACGCAGGGGCGCTGGCGCATCCGCTCCGAGAGCGAGAGTGTCGGGTGTTGTTGCGCTGGCCTCAGGAAGGGCCGGGACCGGGAAGGTGGTTTCATCTACCGGGATTCGCGGCCTAAATGAAGAGAATCTGAAAAACGCGCATTTTAATGAGGATGAACTCAACCTGACCGAATCTTATACCGTCACAAAAAGGGATGCCGAACAATTTGCTGCAAAGGCGCGGCTTAAGGCCCGTAAGGTTGATTATCTGTCTGAATAGGAGGCGGATATGTTTACATCTATTGTTTGTTTCATATTGGGTATGTGCCTGATGTCGGCTCCCGCCGTCCGCGGCGCGGAACTGGGTCAGGAATTGCTAAAGGGCATTGGGCAGACGCTGGATACGAAAACCGGACAGAAGGAAGCGCAGGAGAAACCAAAGGCTGAAGGCACTCCTGCCCCGTATGAAGAAGAAGTAGCCGTCGGGCGGCAGATTGCCGGCAATCTCCTGGGAGCGGCGCCTTTAGTCAAAGACAAGGCCTTGCAGAAATATGTCAACCTTGTCGGCCGGTGGGTCACCAACCAAAGCGAGCGCCCCGATCTCGAATGGCATTTCGGTGTGATCGACAGCGATGACATCAACGCCTTTGCTGCTCCGGGAGGTTATATTTTTATAACGCGGGGACTCTACCGGTTATTGAACAACGAGGCCCATCTTGCCGGGGTTCTGGCCCACGAGATTGCGCATGTAGTGAAACAGCACCACTATCGTGTAATGCGGCAGTCCCGGGTGGTGGACCTCGGGAGCAGATTGCTTGGCCAGAAGATCGGGCAGGACAACCCACTCATACAGAACCTGATCGGAAGCGGAGCGGAAATCGTGGCCCGCGGATTGGACAAGAACGCCGAATATGAAGCGGACCGCATGGGGGTGGTACTCGCTGCGAGGGCCGGATATGACCAATACGCCTTTGTCGAGGTGTTGCAGCAGATGGGTCATTACAGCAAAGATGATGATTCCGTCAAGCTTCTGTTCAAGACGCATCCCCACCCGGACGAACGCCTCGACCACCTTGACGCGTCCATGGGGGACAAGCTGGATAGCCTGAAAGGAGAGGCCGTATCAGGCCGATTTTACAGACTGAAGAAGTAAAGGCTCTGCCCTTGCACATACTGCAAATGAGGATGTCCCCATGGACATGGATGACAGGCTATTGGGCCGGTGATACTCAAGCAAAAAGACCGGACATGCAGGAGGCCAAACGATGCCAGGATACTATGAATACAATTACATGGGGAATTATCCCAAAGATCGGGAGACCGGGTGGAGCGATAATCTGCAGGGGGTTACGAATGACGGCCACAACTGGTTTTTTACCCAGGAAACCAAACTATGGCGCTTTCCGGTCTCACATGATCTGAACAAAAAGGTAACCAAGGCTAACCCGGAAAAAGGCATTCTCATGGCAAGAATGCCGTCTGAACTCAAGGGTTATAACCATTTTGGTGACCTGGATTATCATGAGGATTTTCTCTATATTCCGATTACCGGAGAAAACAAGACACCGGTAATAGGGGTCTTCCAGGCCGGGAATCTCTCCTATATCGGTTGCTTTGTCTTGAACGGCCAGAGCGGAGCCGGTTGGTGCGCCATAAATCCGAAAGACGGCCTGCTTTACACCTCCAACAGTACGGTTTCCCATGATAATCCCATGTTCAGGTATGAAGTGGACTTTGATAAGATTCGGCTTCGGGGGCAGGTGAGCATGTCCTTTAAAGACCGTTATCAGGTCTATAAACCCAATGGGGCCGGACTTGAACTAAAACACATGCAGGGCGGGGTATTCTCCGAAGACGGCAATCTCTATATCGTAAACGGGTATTATAAGGATTGCAGTCGCCAGAGGAGCGGTGTCCACGTGTTTGATGCGGAGACCGGAAGACGCATAGCCAAGTCCACTAATGGGTATGGCCGGTTCAACTATGAGTTCCACCCCGGATGGCCGAACCACGAGGAGCCGGAAGGGATCACTCTCTGGGATTTGGACGATGGCCGGGCCCCGAAGATTTCCGGGCGGTTGCATGTGATTATGATTGATAATGACGTAACGGATGACGATCTGTATTTCAAGCACTATTCCATGAAACCGGCGTATTTTGTCGCCAACAGGAATAGAAGCAGCCGGGAAGTTCACCTAAAAGACTGCAGGTGGGTCTCAAAGATGCACGATGAGAACAAGGTCTATTATAACAATATCCAGGATGCTTTTGATGACGGGTACGATGGTTGTTACTATTGCCTGCCGGAAAGGCATCATCGGTAGCCCTGTAGGGTGGGCTTTGCCCACCAAGAACCCCTGACAATCTTGTGGATACGGGTCATATTAAATGCCGAATTATCGAAGGGTACGGGAGGGGAATACATATTTTTTCACGGTGGTTACGCACCAACGACAGCCGATTCTTTGTCTGGAGGAATCGAGAGCACTGTTACGTGACATCACCGCAAGGGTGCGCAATTCGCATCCTTTCATCATTGAAGCCTGGGTTTTGCTGCCGGAGCATATGCACTGCATTTGGCGTTTACCGGATGGAGACATCGATTATTCATTGCGTTGGGCGTTGATAAAGACTGAATTTACCAAGAGGATCCGATGTTGGCTGGACACCCCGAATCCAACCCCGTCTCGAAAGAAGCATAGAGAAGGTATGGTGTGGCAAAGGCGTTTTTGGGAACACATGATTCGAGACGATCAGGATTTTTCGGCTCATTGTGATTATATCCATTACAATCCGGTAAAGCATCGGATTGTAGATGCACCGAAGGACTGGCCGTATTCGACATTTCATCGTTATGTTGAGAAAGAAATCTATTCGCCGGATTGGGGTGCGACACCGGTGGAGATTCCGATTGATGTCGGCAGAGAATGAAGGACGACAAAGACGGTGGGCAAAGCCCACCCTACGGGGCTGGGATATGAGAGGGTGTTTTACCTTGACCTTGCTCTCAAAAGGGGCTTGGGGATGGAACCAACACAGGTGGAACGCTTTTTTGTTTAGGTTACCAAGGAGCGTTGGCAGTAGATAAGCCTTGAATATTTAAATAGATTTTCTTATTGTGTTATTAAACAAATTCTTATACGATTTCCCCTAATACAGGGTTCGACGAAAAAGGTCGAGTCGATATAATATGTAATGTTCGTTCCTTGAAAGACAAACTTGATTAAAGAAATTCGCTATAAATGGAGGGTATAAAAAATGAAGGAATTCAGTGTGATAATTGAAAGGGATGAGGATGGATATTTCGTCGCTTCAGTTCCGGCCCTTCGTGGATGTCATACTCAAGCGAAATCCCTTGATACATTGATGAAAAGAATTAAAGAGGCTATCGAGCTCTGCCTTGAAGTGGAAAAACCGATAACCAGTGAATTTATTGGGGTTCAGAAAGTGGCGGTAAACTCATGACCACATTGCCAACAATTACCGGCAGCAAGCTTATTCGTGCATTACACAAAATTGGGTTTGAGGTAATTCGAATTAAAGGTAGCCATCATTTCTTGCAGCATTCTGACGGTCGCTGTACGGTAGTCCCGGTCCACCGCGGAGAGACTATAGGTCGCGGTTTGCTTGCTCAAATACTGAGGGACTGTGAAATTTCCAGAGAAGAGCTTCAAAAAATGCTTTGAGTAAATAATCGGGTGGATAGGACGGGAACAATTCACTATCTTTTTTCTCTATGACTATGAAAAAAGACAGTCGCTAGCTAAAATATAATGTTCGCCATAGGAAATGATGAATGGATAACACCTTAGCACATACTAATCTGCTGGTTCTTTCTGAAGAGCAAAACGCTCTGGACTACCTAAGGAAATCCCGAGAGTACATAGGGCAAGTGGCTTCAGACAGCATTGCGTGGAAGTGGATCACTATTTCTTTGGATGCCGCACTCTATGGTTTTGCCATTTGTGCCCTAAAAGGCACGAACCCTCACAGAGTCATGAAAGCCAATAAAGACTTCTCGGTTAACATAGCGGCAATCCCGGCGGAATTAGATAGTAAATCCTTTCCACCCGATTTCCAGACTGTGGACACTCCATCAAAAAAGCAGCTTAAGTTTAAAGGGACAATGTCGCTACAAACCGCCAATCTATTGCTTGCTCTATCTAACGATGCCTGGTATCAAGATGCCGTGATAGATTTGTACGAGAAGACCCATGAGATCATCAGTTTTCCTGTGGCCCTTGAAAGGTGTCAAGACCCTCAATGGATGCTCATGACTGTTCAAAGCAAGCCCCTCGTTATGTCTGAGTCGCAGAAGACCTCTGTGACAGCGCTCCACAAGGGGTTGCGGAATAACTTCGAGCATTAGGGGCCATGCGCCTGGATGATCGAAACTAGTGGTATGCCGCAGATCGTCATAGATGTCATGCACGTCATCCGGTTTCTCGCGCTGGAGGCTGGAAACTACATCCAACTTAAACAGCAAGAGAAGAAAGAAATAAGGTCTATTGTATTTCAGAGTGAGCGCCAGCTTAGGAAGCTATTGAAAGGCAAAGACCAATGAAGTTCAACGGAAGAGGAACAGCGGCGAACAAGGCGCTGCAGTGGATCGCCGAAAAAGCCGGCTCCCACTGAGCTTTCCGCTAGCCCTCTCACAAACGAGGCCGCAAATGCCCGGATTGCCAGACGGGATCGAGAAGCTCCTTCCAGCCAAGGTGGTCGAGAAGGCGTACGACGATCTTGCGTCTCAGCCCGCGAAGGAGGTGAGCAAGGTTGCAGTTGATCTCGTAAAGACTGCTCGCCTTCTTCTTGCTCCGTTCCAACTCGCCGCCGCGTTCCAAGACCGGTTCGAACGGGTCATCGAAAGGATCCGTACAAAAGTACCAGAGGAAAGGCACAGACAAGCCCCTGCTGAGATCGTTGGGCCTGCGATCCAGCAGATGCAGTACCTGGATGAGGACAATCCTCTTTGGCAAATGTTCGAGGAATTGTTGACTTGCTCAGTCGACTCGGAGGCAATCGCGAAAGTCCGCCCATCCTTCGCGCACCTGATCTCACAGTTGTCTCGAGATGAAGCTGTGATTCTGTATCGGCTTCGGGCGGGCGAGTTCACAGTCATCGACACTCTAGACCTGAACCGCAAGGGGAACCGATTCGAAAACCTCATCGTCGAGGAGAGTAGCATCCCAACCGCCGACCTTTGGCAATCTGGCCAAGTCGGACTCTACTATTCACATCTGAGTTCCTTGAGCCTCGTCGAATGGCCGGTTCACAAGCAAGACCCTATTATCAGTCCCGAAGGGATTCAAACCGGGGTTCGTAGGCACAGCACCATGCGCCTCACCGAGTTCGGGCGATTATTCGTATCTGCCTGCATCCCGGAGGGCGGCTTTCGAAATGCATAGCTGTTTGGCTGTACGGCGAGGGCTAACAAGGGCATGCAAGAAAGAGGAAGATGAGACCATGAATCCAAAGATCGTTATCAGGAACGAGAAGCATGACGATGTTTGTGCGATAACTCAGGTGACTGTCGCAGCGTTCAAAACCTTGGAGATCAGCAACCACACGGAGCAGTTCATCATCGAGGCACTACGTGCCGCCAAAGCTCTTACGGTATCGCTGGTCGCAGAAATGGATGGCCGCGTGATAGGGCATATTGCCTTCTCTCCCGTGACCATTTCCGACGGCACACCGAACTGGTATGGACTTGGACCTGTTTCCGTTTTGCCGGAGCACCAGCGAAAGGGCATCGGCAAGGCACTGATAAAAGAAGGATTGTCACGTCTGAAAGATATGAATGCCCGAGGATGCTGTCTCGTGGGGCATCCGGATTACTACAGGAAATTCGGGTTCAGGAACATGCTTGGACTTGTGCATGAGGGAGTGCCACAGGAGGTCTTCTTCGCTCTGTCTTTCGACGGGCACACTCCGCAGGGTACCGTCGCTTTCCACAAAGGATTCAAAGCGGATGGCCAATCGGGTAGCCGGGGGTGTTTAGCCCCCAGCCCCCACACCACCTAGCATGCGGGTCCGCACTAGGCGGTTCATGAAGCCTATCGGGCCGTAGCCGGACAGTAGATGTTCACCTACAAGTGTCTGGTGTTGATCCGGGTCGGGTACTTCAATAACGCGCCCCATGTCCACTCCTCCGGTCGGATTCATCGTGTCATGAAAGCTCATTGCTACTCCTTCCCTGCTTCATGTTCGGCCCTTCGGCGGTTCACGCCTACTTTTAGAAGAGCGTGTGGTTCGGCGTCGCTATGAAGATGGTTCGCATGGTGTAAGTATTCGTATCGCTAAGGGTTTAAGTTACCGCATCGGCGCCCATCGTGGGCACATCGTTTCTGATACTGCTATAGTAACGGTTAGCCTTGGTCAGTTTGTCTTAACGAGTAAACGAGCTATTTTCAGGGGCGACAAAAAGTCTTTCAATATTAAATTAGACAAAATCCTCGATCTTGAGTTCTACAACGATGGTGTCAAGATCACTGAAGGCACAGGCAAACACAGACTTCTTAAAATTGGCAACCCCGAGAATGTTGATTAAGTAGCAGACCCACGTCCTTATTATTTTCCGGGCATACCGGTTAGTTAACTGATGGTAGTTTTTTACGAAATAATATGAGAGATTGATTTAAGGAGATACAGAACAATAAATCCGATTCTTTGCTGTAGCTGACGCCTTGCTCTTAGCCGGAGACTTCTTAGCGAAACCCTTTGCAGAACCCCCTTCGCTTGCCGCGGGGTATTTCACTTGACATGGAATTGGCTCATCAGATAATTGTGCAGAGTACAAAACCTGTATCGGGAACGTATGCCGGGGGGCACACAGAATGAACATAAATTTCAAAATATGGCTGGAAGAGGACGGTGAAGTGCTCTTCGGCAAGGGCCGCGAGGAGTTGCTGGAGGCCATCGAAGAATTCCGCACTCTGATTGGAGCGGCAAAAAAACTCAATATGTCATACCGGGCCGCTTGGGGCCGGCTGAGGGCATCTGAAGAGCGGTTGGGCTTTAAGCTGGTAGAGCAAGACCTGAGCCGCAAAGTTATGTCGCTTACAGAGGAGGCCAGGAAACTCCTTCAGGCATACAAGGCCTTACGCCGGGAAACGCAGTCTTTTCTTGAGGAGGCAAGCCCGAGGCTGTTGCCGGAGGTACTTCTCTCGCGCACCGTGAAGAAGACCGGGAGAAAAGGGAGCAGATGTAAACGATCTGGCCAGTAGGTTAACAGCTCATTGGCAGCTTCAGAGATAAAAACAGGTCGTTATTCCTGAGCTAACTTACTAAATTTCCACGTATTTCAAGGTCATGCTCCGCGTTTGACCGGTTTGTGTTAACGGCCAGGGCAATTGACAGTGCCGGGAGCAGCCAGCGCCATATTGGTGTGCTCCCTTCCGGCCATATTGAGATTTTCAAAATGGACTACCTGCCCAGCCATTATAAGAGTGATTTCCGAGCTGCTCAAGAGATTACAAATTCAGGGTAAGATCAAGGGAGAGTAGAAAGCAGAACGATAGCTGCGCCAAGGAATTTACGCTTGACACATTATGTCTTTTTTGGCATACTCCGCTGCAACAATCAGCTTCCAGCAACCACACCGCCGGGAAATACAAGGCGCAGACCGGGCGGAGAAGCTGGAAACTGGCCGATGAAAAGACTCTTTCAGGAACGGATTCATTTCGAACCGCGCCAGAACGACTTCGCTGCTGACGGGATCAAGGTGGGTTATAACCATCGGGCAGTCTCCAATCGTAAAGCCGTCCGTCTGGACTTTACTGCGGGAGGAGGACCGATATGATTTCGTCAATTACCCTTAAAAACAACCTTTTCAAACACAAACACGATTTTTGCTTGTGCATTGTGCCATGACCCAGGGATGGGTGGAGCCGTCTGCCGCAATCCTGCGGTGACGGCAGCCGGTCGCCTATCCTTTTCGAACTCATACCAAAGCAGTTTTTCCGCAAGGGGAGACAAGGTGGCCGCGATACAAATCACAATCAACGGAATCAAGGTCCCTGCTCTAGAGAATCAGACCGTGCTTGAGGCGGCCCAAAAGGCAGGGCACTACATCCCCACCCTCTGCCATTATTCCGGTTTGAAGCCATACGGGGCCTGCAGGGTTTGCCTCGTAAAGGTGGATTCTGCCTCAGGCCTGATCCCAGCGTGCAATACCAGGGTGTACGACGGCATGAGCATCATTACGGATGACGAAGACATCCTGGCCGCAAGGCGAAACAGTATCAAAATTCTCCTGGCCAATCATCCGAACAGTTGCATGACCTGCGACAAGAATGGCGACTGCGAACTGGAGGCCCTGGCCTACAAATATCTGACCAAAGACGAGGTCGTGGCCGATTGGGACCGTGCTAAGTACAACTATTCCATCGAGGACAACAATCCGCTGATTGAATGGGACCGCAACAAATGCATCATGTGCAACCGTTGTGTGCGGACTTGTAACGAGATAGTGATTAGAGGAGCCATCGGATTTTCTCCGACCAGGGGGTTCACGGCGGTGGCCGACATTCCGCACGACAAAGACAATACTCTGGCGGAGTGCGAGCTTTGCGGCCAGTGTATTGCTGTCTGCCCCACCGGGGCGCTGGTCGGCAAACGCGAAAAGCGTGTCGGACGGCACTGGGAGCTCAAGAAAGTTCGAACGACCTGCCCCTACTGCGGCACCGGATGCAACATCGATCTGTTCGTGGACCCAAAGACAAATCGGGTGGTCAAGGCAGCCGGGTGCAAGGAAGGGCCGGTGAATCAGGGGCGCACCTGTGTCAAGGGGCGGTTCGGCTATGAGTTCGTCCACAATCCCGACCGCATCACGACTCCTTTGATCAAGAAAAACGGCCAATTCGTGCCCGCTACCTGGGACGAGGCCTATGATCTGATCGCCCGCAGGTTTATGGAAATCAAGGAGAAGCACGGCCCGGACAGTCTGGGGGTATTTGCCTGCTCCCGCTCGGTCAACGAGGATAACTACCTGCTTACGAAGCTCGCGCGGGCCGTTTTCGGCACGAACAACGTGGATAACTGCGCCAGGGTCTGCCACGCCCCAACCGTGGCAGGATTGTCGGCGGTTTTCGGCACCGGAGCGGCCACCAACTCCTTCGATCAGGTCGACGGGGCCGATGTGCTCTTTGTTACCGGCTCCAACACTACCGAGGCCCATCCCATTATCGGCATGAACATCAAGCGGGCCGTAAAAAATGGAGCCCGGCTGGTTCTGGCGGATCCACGAAAGATCGAGCTGGTAAAACATGCCGACCACTGGCTCGGCCTGCGTCCAGGCACCAACGTGGCCCTCTTCAGCGGCTTAATGCACGTAATCGTAAGAGACGGATTGCACAATAAAGAATTCATCGAGAAACGTACCAGAGGTTTTGAAGCTTTTGCCGAGAACCTCAGAAAGTTCACCCCGGAATACACGGCCAGGATCACCGGCGTCCCCGCCGGGGCGATAGTCGAGGCGGCCGGGATGATAGGCCGGGCCAGGAACCTGATGATTTACTACAGTCTGGGCATCACGGAACACGCCTTCGGCACCGAAGGGGTTATGAGTCTGGCGCATCTGGCCCTTCTGACAGACAGCGTGGGACGCGTGTCCACCGGGATAAACGTGCTGCGCGGCCAGAACAACGTACAGGGGGCCTGCGATATGGGTGCCCTGCCGAACATCTACATCGGCTACCAGAAGGTGGACGACCCAAAGGCGCGGGCCAAGTTCGAGGCCGCCTGGGGAGCAAAGTTGCCGGACAGGCCGGGGCTGAAATCCACGGAGATGCTGGAGAAAATGGTTTCCAAAGAGATCCGCGGCTTCTACATCCTGGGCGAAGACCCGGCGCATACCGATCCGCATATCACGCACATCCGTAAGAACCTGGAGGCGCTTGATTTTCTGGTGGTTCAGGAGATGTTTCACACCGAGACCACCCGATTCGCGCATGTCATCCTGCCTGCTTCCAGCTTTGCCGAGCAGAATGGAACTTACGTCAACGGCGAACGGCGCATCCAGCTCGTAAACCAGGCCGTTCCTCCTCTTTCCGGCAAGGAAAACTGGCAGATTCTCTGCGAAGTTATGGAGCGCATGGGCTATAACGGCCCCAGGTACGGCCATGCCTCGGAGATTTTCGAGGAGATGACGCAAGCAGCGGAGCACTTCATGGGCGGCTGCACGTATGAGGGTCTGCGGGAAAAGGGCATACAGTGGCCCTGCCCGCCGGGATCTAAGGGCACCTCGACCATGTATACCGAGAAGTTCTCCCATGTCGACGGTCTGGCGATCTTTACGCCGATCGACTTCAAAGAACCGAGTGAATGGCCGGATGCGGATTATGGTTTTATCCTGTGCACCGGCCGTCGCCGCGAACACTACAACAATGGCTCAATGACCCGGCGCACCGGGATTTTCAAGGTATGGAACCATGAGCAGGTTGAGATCAATCCGCACGACGCCTTCCGCCTGAACGTCCTGGACGGGGAAACCGTCAGGGTCGCTTCCCGCCGGGGCGAGGTCAAGGTGAAGGCCAGGGTGACCGACCGGTCGCCCATAGGCACGGTCTGGATGTCTTTCCACTATCGCGATGTGCTCACCAATCTGCTGACTAATAACACCTTTGATTCGGTTGCCAAATGTCCGGAGTATAAGGTGTGCGCGGTGAAGGTGGAGAAACTGGCGTCAGGAGAGTGCCTAAAGTGAGCTAACGTGCCTAGAGTTAATGAACGTCTGTCCGGTTCTTAACTCGTAACCCGCAACCGAACAAGGAGTGAAGAACAGATGACCGCAGTTTTTTCGACGTGGGGCGTAAGCGATCCCAAGGGTGCAAGCTCGCCGCCGTCCTTTCCCCCTGATCTGGGGCTGCGGGCATTCATGGGTTGGGATGGGCTGATCATTTGTGACGACTCGGTGGACGTCGTGGACATGGCCCGGGAATATGCGGCCCGGGCCAGAGCAGAATCCTGCGGCCAGTGTTTTCCCTGCCGGCTTGGCACTGCGGAGGTGGCTGATATCCTGGAGAGAATCTGCGCGGGTCGAGGGGCCGAGCATGACCTCGACAGACTGGAGATCCTGGCTCGCTATGTCCGGGAATCTGCCCGCTGCGATATCGGCCAGACCGCGCCCCGCCCGCTTCTGGACGCACTGGAGTACTTCCGTAATGAATTTCTTGCCGCGGTGCGCAACGCGAAGCCTCTCCCCCGAGGGAGCTACGTCTGGTCGGTAACCGCCCCCTGCATAACCGCCTGCCCCGCCCACGTAGATATCCCGGGGTATGTGGAAAAAATCCGGGTGGATCGTTGGGATGAGGCCCTCGATCTCGTTCGGAATACCTGCTTCATGCCGGGTACAATAGGCCGGATTTGCTTCCGAAACTGCGAGCGGAAATGCCGGCGAGGCGTTATAGATGAATCTGTCGCCATCAAGAACCTCAAGCGTTACGCGGCGGACCGTGAGGCAGCAGCGAGATATGTACAGACGCACAGCCCTCCGGTTCTCACCTTCCACCGCTATGTGGCCGACCGTGAAATCACACCCGGGAACAGCGCCGCTCACCATTTCCGGCCTGTACAGGAGGAAAAGGTAGCCATCGTGGGCGCCGGACCGGCAGGCCTTTCCTGTGCCTACTACCTGGGAGTCAACGGCTATCGAAGCACGATTTTTGAAGCTGCATTTCAGCCCGGCGGTACGGCTGCCGAGAGGATTCCCGCTTCCCGTCTTCCGCGGGACATCCTGCAGCGCGAAGCGGACTTGGTTGAAAAGCTCGGATCTGATATCCGCTACGGCGTGACAGTAGGTGAAGACATCACCATACAAGAACTCCTTAACGAAGGTTACCTCGCAGTTTTTATCAGTGTTGGAGCCCCTAAATTCTCAACCGGAAAATGCAAGATCGAACGGTTCGCTCAGGCGGGAATCAAGGTGGCCTCCAACAACACCTTGGTGGTGGATCCGGTCACACTACAGTCCGCAGTACCCTATATTTTCTGCGGCGGTGACTGCGTGACCGGGCAGAGTATGATAGTAGCTGCCCTGGCAGCCGGCCGCCGGGCCGCTAAATCCATCATTCAATACCTGGAAACGGGAGACTGTAGTCCTGACGAACAAGATCGGCTCGACCTCTTCATCTCTGCCCTGAACCAGGAGACCGCTAAAGGGGATGCTCCCATAGAGGCACTGTCCAATTCCTCCGCGGCCGGGCCGGCCAAACGGGGGCAACGCCTCTCAAAGCTCAAGGGTGAACTTACTCCCACACAAGCGAGGAAAGAAGCAAGCCGCTGTCTGCGCTGCTACCGAATCGCCCTTGCGGTTTTCGCCTAAGCTCCCCAAGTGAATGGAGAACCCATGCATTCCCAGATGCTGCTAAATAATCGTAAGATTTCCTTTTCCCCGGGGGAGACAATACTGGAGGTCGCTCAGACCGCCGGTATCTTAATCCCGACCTTGTGCCACTGGAAAGAGGCGGACCACTCCAATGTGTGCCGGATCTGCGTGGTGGAGGTGAAGGGGGTTGACCGGCTTCTGCCGGCTTGTAGCACACTCGCGCGTGAAGACATGGAGGTGTGGACCGAAACGGAGCGGGTGGTTCGCTCCCGCCGTCAGACCCTGGAACTGCTCCTGGCTGCGGGGCGGCATAGCTGTCTTGCCTGTGAGGCTAGCGGCGACTGCCGCCTCCAGGATTTGGCCTACCAGTACGGAGTGGAACCTACTACGGTCCGGCAGCCGGCTGATGCCTCCCCGTCGGCCCCGGAGGAGGCTTTCATTATCCGGGACTATAGCAAGTGTGTCCTGTGCGGCCGGTGTGTGGCCGCCTGCGGGGAGATTCAGGTTAACGGCGCCATCGCTTACCCGTTCGGCCGTCGGGAAGACCGGGCCGGGCCGCACGGCTGGTTCCCGCTCCCCGACCCGGCTAAGTGTGTATCCTGCGGGCAGTGCGTCGAGGCCTGCCCGGTGGGCGCCCTGACCGAAAAAAAGGCGAGGGGGCTCGGTCGGGCCTGGGAAACCCAAAAGGTAAGAACCACCTGCCCGTACTGCGGCGTAGGCTGCCAGCAGTGGGTCCATGTGAAGGATGGGCAAATCACTAAAGTCACGGCTGTGACCGACGCTGCCCCCAATATAGGCCGGTTGTGTGTCAAGGGCCGTTTTGCCTATGACTTCGTCTATGGTATGGAACGGCTTACCACGCCGCTGATCAAGGAAAACGAGCAGTTCCGGCCGGCATCCTGGGACGAAGTCCTGGACCTTGTGGCCGCGCGCTTTCGGGATATTATTCGCCTGCACGGTCCCGACTCCGTAGCCGGCTTGAGCTGGGCCCGGGCTCTCAATGAAGACTCTTACAACTTGCAGAAGCTCTTCCGGGCGGTATTCGGGACGAATAACATCGACCTTTGCGGGCATACCGGCCGTACCGACGCCGCCAACGGCCTGTCCCTGGCTTTCGGTAACCCCGGGGCGATGACAAATTCCCTCGGGGAGTTCGCGAACGCACGAATGCTGGTTTGCATCGGTATCGACATGACCGAGACCCACCCGATAGCGGCCACTTTTGTGAGGAATGCAGTGCGGCTTGGTGCCGAACTCATCGTGATCGACCATGTTAAACACCTTCTCTGCGACCATGCCGCCTTGATTGCCCCGATCCGTCCGGGCACCGAAGTGGCATTTTTAAATGGTCTTATGCACGTTATCCTAAGGGAGAATATCTATGATAAAGAGTTCGTCGAGCGTCACTGCGAAGGGTTCGAGGAACTCAAAGCGCTAGTCAAGGCTTACTCGCCCGAACGGACTGCCAGGATCTGCGGCGTGAGCCGGAATTTGATCCGGCAGATCGCGTGCCGTTTGGCGGCAGTGAGACCGGCCATGGTGTGTTATGCCCCGAGCCTTGCCGGGGGCACTGCGGCACGCAATAAGGAGGTATCCATCGCCAGTCTTCAGATGCTGCTCGGGAACATCGGGGTGGAGTGTGGCGGTGTCAATCCTTTGCGGGTCCGGAACAACGCGCAGGGCGCCTGCGACATGGGGGCCTTGCCTGATGTACTCCCCGGCTACCAGAAGGTGACCGATCCTGCGGCCCGGGAAAAGTTTTCGCGATTTTGGGGTATACGCGGGCTTCCCGCGAAACCCGGGCTAAGGTTTTCCGACATGCTGGACGCCTTGGCGGATGGGGCGGTCAAGGCGTTCTACTGCTTCGGAGAAAACCCGGCTAAAGGCCGGTTCGATTATCGACACGTCTATCAGTGCCTGGCGTCCGCAGAGTTTCTCGTCTGCCAGGACATTTTCCCGACCGAGATGAACCGCTACGCCCATGTAGTCCTGCCGTCGGCGGCCTGGTGTGAGGATGACGGGACCTTTACGAGCACCGAGCGGCGGGTAAACCGGGTCCGGAAGGGCAAGGAGCCGCCGGGGCTCGCACGGCCCAACTGGTGGATATTTCGTGAGATCGCCCGGCGGATGGGCCAAGAATGGGCATCGGCAAGCGCGCAGGAGATCTGGGACAATGAGGTCTCAGTGCTCGTCCCCATACTGGCCGGTATCAAATACCGCCGCATCGAGGGAAACGGTCTTCAGTGGCCATGCCCCACTGAGGACCACCCGGGCACGCCAGTTCTCCACCGGGCCGGTGATTTTCCCCGCGGCAAGGGCTTGTTCGTGCCGGTGGAATGGACGCCGCCTACGTAGTTTTTCACTGCTTACAGCTCATCGTACACCGAAAAGAGTTTCCCCATGTCCTTACGGGCAACAGTGAACGGATAACGGTGGACGATCTTATCAGGAAGAAATATATGCGAATCGGAACGTTAACATTCGAGGGGTATTGTGAGGCGGTGCGGGGCTTTCATGGGACTATCGCCCCGGGCATGCTCATCGGCGGTTTCATGGTCGAGTTGGCCCGAAACGGCCTCCCGGATGGAGTCCTTTTCGAGGCTCTCTGTGAAACGCGATTCTGTCTGTCCATAAATAGTAACAAATTAAAATAATTCATTTTTTCAATGAAAATAATGAATTTGACTTATTATCTCATGTAACCGTAATGTTAATAGACTAGGTGCTTTTTACACATTCTTAAGACAGATTATTTCTGTGAGGTGGATAAGACGTTAGTATCCTTAGAAACGATGCAAGGGAAAACTTCTGCTTTTGACATAGAAGAGTATATTCATCGTATTCAGCCTTTTCATGGCCATGCAGCACCGGGGGTCATCATCGGAGGGTTCATGGTGCATCTGGCCCGGATACAAATTCCCGAAGGGGTACTTTTTGATGCTATATGTGAAACTCCGGCCTGCCTTCCTGATGCCGTTCAACTGCTCACACCTTGCACGGCCGGAAACGGCTGGCTCAAGATTATTAACCTTGGCCGTTTTGCTTTAAGCCTCTATGATAAATACCATGGTAATGGATTCCGTGTGTTTCTTGACCCCGGCAAATTAGAACAATGGCCGGAGATAAAAGCCTGGTTCTTGAAGCTCAAGTCAAGGACTGAACAGAACCACGAACATCTTCTCTCGCAGATCAAGACGGCCGGTGTAGAAATATGCGGGGTATGCCCTGTTCAGATTAAGCCTGAATTTCTCAAAAAACGCGATAAGGGCAAGATTGTAATTTGTCCGTCATGTGAGGAAGCTTATCCTTTGAAGGATGGCAGCATCTGTTTCGCGTGCCAGGGGAGTTCGCCCTACATTATCCCTGAATATCCGGAGGGAAATGCACATGAAGACAAATACATTAGATCTCATGAAGGCTATAAGCAGACATAAAGTGAAGGAGGAGAGTTTTTTCTAAAAGAAAAGATTTTTATTAGTCATTCTCTAACCTTTTTTGAAAGGAGGAAGACATGAAAGTAACACGGCGCGATTTTTTAGTTGGATCAGGCACCCTTGCCGGGGGGTTGGCGCTTTCATCTCTCGGGATCGACCTGAGTCCGGTGATAGCCTATGCCGAAGAAATGAAAAAGATCGATAAGGTGAAGAGTGCCAAACAGACTACATCCATTTGTTGCTACTGTGGAGTCGGGTGCGGGCTGGTCTGCAGCACGGACGCTGCAACAGGGAAGATTATCAACATCGAGGGCGACCCCGAGCATCCCATCAATGAGGGGACGCTGTGCGCCAAAGGCGCAGGTAGTTATCAGACGACGGCCGCTAACGAGCATCGTCTGACCAAGGTGCTTTATCGTGCACCCAAAAGCGACAAGTGGCAGGAGAAGTCCTGGGATTGGGCAATCACGCGGATTGCTAAAAACATCAAAGCAACACGCGATGCAGGATTTATCACTAAGAACAACAAGGGCCATGTGGTGAATCGCGTTGAAAACATCGCTCATATAGGAAGTTCAAATATTGACAATGAAGAGTGTTGGCTCATTACCGCCATGGCCCGGTCCATGGGACTGGTCTATATCGATCATCAGGCCCGGGTCTGACACGCGCCTACTGTAGCGGCTCTGGGAGAGTCGTTCGGACGTGGCGCAATGACCAACCACTGGATAGATCTTCAGCACAGCGATGTTGTTCTCATTCAGGGGTGCAATGCTGCAGAAAATCATCCCATCTCATTCAAATGGGTTATGAGAGCCAAGGAGAGGGGAGGTAAGCTCATTCATGTTGACCCGCGCTTTACAAGGACTTCCTCAAAAGCAGATGTTTATGTCCCCCTGCGTTCGGGTACAGACATTGCCTTCCTGGGCGGGATGATCAAGTATATTATCGAAAACGAAAAATATTTCAAGGACTATGTCGTAAACTACACGAATGCACCGTTCCTGGTCAATGATAAGTTCGATTTCAATGACGGTCTTTTCTCCGGGTATGATTCCGGCACGAGAAAATATGACAAAGCGACCTGGACGATAAAAAAGGACGCTAACGGTATTCCTGAAAAAGACCCTACACTGAAAGATCCCCGCTGCGTTTTCCAGCTTTTGAAGAAGCATTATTCCCGTTATGATCTGGATACGGTCTCAAAGATTACTGGGACACCTGTAAAAGACCTGCAAACGGTCTATGAACTGTACTCATCCACCGGTGTGCCCGACAAGGCCGGAACCGTTATGTATGCCTTAGGCCAAACACAGCACACTTCGGGAGTACAGAATATCAGGACCCTTTGTATGATACAGCTTTTGCTTGGAAACATGGGCATCTGCGGCGGGGGAGTCAATGCTCTCCGCGGAGAACCGAACGTGCAAGGCTCTACAGACCATGCCATATTGTCTCATATCCTGCCTGGGTATCTTAAAGCGCCGGTGGCATCGCTGCCTACCCTGGACGATTACATTAAGAAAAATACCCCGAAAACCAGCGACCCCCGCTCGGCCAACTGGTGGCAGAACTACCCCAAATATACGGTAAGTCTTCTCAAGGCCTGGTACGGTGACAACGCAAAGAAGGAAAATGACTTCGGCTATTTATGGGTGCCCAAGCTCGATGACGGACAGGACTGCACTATCCTGAATATGATTGACAGGATGTTTGAAAAGTCGATCAAAGGGTTTATCTGTGTCGCCCAGAATCCTGCCTGCAGCCTTCCCAATGCCAATAAAGTACGTCAGGCATTTTCCAACCTGGATTGGATGGTGCATGTCAATATGTATAACAACGAAACAGCCTCTTTCTGGAAGGGGCCCGGAGTGGACCCCAAAAAGATCAATACAGAGGTCTTCCTGCTTCCAGGAGCGGCTTCCGTAGAGAAGCAGGGAAGCCAGACCAACAGCGGACGCCTGGTCTCATGGAAATACGAGGCGGCAAAGGCACCGGGAGACGCAATCTATACCGGCGATATCATAATCCGGATCGTTTCGAAGCTTAAGGAACTTTATAAAAAGGAAAAAGGCGCCTTCCCTGATCCGATTTTGAACCTGAAGTGGGATTATACCGACGAGAAAGGCCGGTTTGATGTGGTAGAGGTAGCCAAGGTCACCAACGGCTATTTTCTTGAAGACGTCACTATCGGCGACAAGACGTACAAAAAGGGTGATTGTGTACCTTCCTTTGCCCTGCTTCAGGCAGACGGCAAGACCTCATCAGGTAATTGGCTCATGTCCGGGTCATTTGCCCAGGATGGCACAAACCTCATGCAACGCAGAAAAAAGGACGACCCAACTGGTCTCGGCCTCTATCCGCAGTGGGCATGGGCATGGCCTGTCAACAGGCGCATTATCTACAATCGCGCTTCAGTGGACCTGAATGGCAAGCCTTACAATCCCAAGAGGCCTTTACTGGCCTGGGTGGATGGAAAATGGGTGGGTGACGTTCCCGACGGCCCATGGCCTCCAATGGCAGATCTCGAAAAAGGGAAATACCCGTTCATCATGAAGCCGGACGGCGTGTCCTCTCTCTTTGGCCCGGCACTGAGTGATGGACCATTCCCCGAACATTATGAACCTCTTGAAGGTCCGATGGAGAAAAATCCGCTGTCATCTCAACTGAAAAACCCTGTCATGAAGATATTTACAGGCACATGCGATAAATTTTCCGGCTGCGATCCCAGGTATCCCTTTGTGATGACCACATATTCCAGCACGGAACATTGGTGTACCGGCGGCAATACCAGGTGGCAGTCCTGGCTTACCGAGGCGCAGCCTCAGGTATATGTGGAAATCAGCGAAGAACTGGCACAGCTCAGAGGCATCAAGAACGGGGATAAGGTGAAGGTTGAGTCACCCCGTGGTTCTCTGCCCTGTGTTGCAATGGTAACGACCCGGCTGCGCCCCTTCAGCTGCGGCGGACAGACCATCCACCTGGTTGGAATGACCTACAACTATGGCTGGCTGTTCCCGGAGGACTGTGGTGACAGTGCCAATCTGCTTACTCCCACTGCGGGAGACGCGAATACAGGGACGCCTGAATACAAGGCCTTCATGGTCAATGTGACAAAGGTTTAGGAGGTGAAAGCTATGTCAAACGGAAAATCAATATTAGTAGATACCTCATTATGCACTGCCTGCAGGGGGTGTCAAGTTGCATGCAAACAATGGAATAATCTGCCTGGAACGAAGACCAAGCAGGTCGGTACCTATCAAAACCCCCAGGACTTATCGTCCGCCACCTGGAAACTTGTACGCTTCGCCGACGGCAAGAAAGAGGACGGTAAACCCTACTGGTATTTCTTCCCTGACCAGTGCCGGCATTGTATTGATGCGCCCTGTATGGAAATGGCCCAGGGGCTTGGGTCCAAGGCTATTACCCGGGACGCGGCTACCGGCGCTGTCTTGTTCAACTCTAAAGTAAAAGTCAGCAAGGCTGATTTCAAGGAGATCCGTTCAGCCTGCCCCTATGATATCCCGCGCCGGAATGAAAAGACCGGTACTATGGCTAAATGTACCATGTGTTTCGACCGGATCACTAACGGCCTGTTGCCGGCCTGCGTCAAGAGCTGTCCTTCCGGTGCCATGAATTTCGGGGATCGGGACAAGATGCTGGCTTTAGCCAGTAAGAGGTTGGAAGAACTTAAGAAAAAGTATCCCAAGGCCCAGCTCCTTAACGCGGATGCAGTCCGGACGATCTTCCTGGTAGTTGATGATCCTCAAAAGTATCACAAGTTCGCTGCGGCCAATGACACCTTTGGTGTTACCAGGCTGGCAGCCATCAAGAAAATAATACGGCCTCTGACCAATCTGGCGAATTGGC